>DASWYH010000531.1:0-4947 GCA_036405095.1 Gemmata sp.
CTCCGAACCCCGGGAACGGTTCTGATCCGTGTTCTCGGTGCCCACCCGCGGCTGATTTCGTTTCTTCGCGGCTTCCTTTTGTGTCCTTTGTGCCTCTTTGTGGCCGATCTGTCGGTCTCAGCTCAACAGTTCCTTCACCGGCTTGGCGCCTTCGGGCGTGAGCCAGATCGGGCGCACCCCGTGGTAGTGCTTCGCGCGGGGGCTGATGCCCAGCGCGGTGTAGATGGTTGCGAACAGGTCGCCTTCGGTCACCAAGCCGTCCGTCACGGATTTGCCGTCGGCGTCCGTGGCGCCGTACACCTGACCGCCCTTGATCCCGCCGCCCGCGAGGACGACCGTCCACGCGGAGATGAAGTGGTCGCGGCCGGCCCGGTTGTTGATCTGGGGCGTGCGGCCCACCTCGCCCATCCAGACCACCAGCGTGTCCTGGAGCTGGCCGCTCTCCGCGAGGTCGGTGAGCAGCGCGCTCCACGCGGGGTCCAGGTGCTGCATGTTCGCCTTGTGACAGACGAAGTTGTCCGCGTGGCTGTCGTAGTTCTCCTGGCCCACTTCCACGAACGGGATACCGGCTTCCACCAGTTTTTTCGCCACGAAGCACCCGCGCCCGATCTCGGTGTCCCCGTACCGGTCCTTCGCTTTCGGCCAGTCCTTCGCGGTGTCGAACACGCCCTTGGCGCGGAGCAGCCGCCACGCGCGCTCCTTCGCGGTGCGGTGGCTCTCGAACGGCTCGGCCTTGTGGTCGGTTGCGAACTCGTCCTCCACCAGGCGGAACAGGTCGGCGCGCTTCCGCTCGTGCTCGTCCTTGAGGTAGGGCGCCGTGAACGAGGGCAGCCGTCCGGTGCGGTCGAGGCCGAACGGCTCGTACTTCGGCCCGAGGTAGCCGGCCCCGCCGTTGCCCGTCGAGCCCATCCGCACGAACGAGGGCAGGTCGCCGTCCGGGTTGCCGTTGTACTTCGCGACCACCGCGCCGAGTTCGGGGTGCGGCGTGCGCTCCGACATCTTGTAGCAGGTGTGCATGTGGTAGATGCCGTCCGGGTGGTCCGGCGACTGGGTCTTCATGCCGCGAACCACCGCCAGCTTGTCGGCGACCGCGGCCATTTTGGGCAGGTACTCGCACACGTGCAGGCCGGTCACCTTCGACGGGACCGGGCGGAACGGCCCCCCCGTCGGGCGCCCCGGTTTCATATCGAACGTGTCGATCTGACTGGCCCCGCCGTTGGCCCACAGCAGGATGCACCGCTTCTTGTTCCTGGCGACCTGTTCGGCCGCGGAGCGCGCGTGCGCGAGGCCGCCCCAGTTGGGCAGCACGAGGCCCGAACCGGTGACGGCCGCGCCCTTGAGAAACGCGCGCCGCGAGAGGTGTGAGCGAACGTGGGGCATGAGGCGCTCCGGGGGCACAGGTAGGGCGGCCACAAAAACGCACGAAGGGCACAAAAGAGAACCAAGAACAAGACTGAAACCGGAACAGAGCCGAACTCAATCGTTTCCTCTTTTGATCTGTGTTCGTCTGTGGCCGGTTTAGCCTCTGGGCGTCCTTAATCTTGTGCTCTTTGTGCGTTTTCGTGGCGGTTGCTTTGGGTTTCAGTGATTGAACCGGAACTCGCTGCTGTTGAGCAGCACCCAGATGGCATCCTCGACAGCCGCATCCGGTTTCGGCTCGCGCTGGATGTAGCTCACGAACGCCTCCCGCTCGTTCGGCTTCGGCGGGCGGCTCAAGACGCTCAGGTACAGCTTCTCGACCCGCTTCTCCCACGGCTCCGTGCTCGAGAGGAGCTGGTCCGCGAGGTTGCCCGTTTTGCGGCGGAACAGTTGCCGCACCTGCTCGGAGTTGTTCAGGAACAGGTGCTCGCTCAGGCTCCCCTGGAACTCGCCGAGCCCGTTGGTCGGTTCACCGAAGGCGCGGAGGAAGTACTCCCAGTTCGCGTTCGGCTCCTTCGGGTTCGGCTCGAAGCGGGTCGCGGTTCGCATCGCCGCTACCAGTTCTTCCGCGGTGAGGGGCCGCACCCGGCCCCGCTCGAACCACTCCGGCAGTGCCGCTTTCGATGGCCCGGCGCCACTCAGTTGGTACGCCTCGCTGTTGACGATCTCGAGAATGAGGGACTTCAGGTCGTACTTCTGGGCCACGAAGCTGGCGGCGAGCGCCTGGAGCAAATCGGGGTGGCTCGGTGGGTTGTCCTTGGTGAAGTCGTCGATCGGGTGAACGAGCCCGCGGCCCATGAACTGCCCCCACACGCGGTTCACCGTGGCCCGCGCGAAATAGGGGTTCTCGGGAGCCACCACCCACGCCGCGAGCTTCTCCTTGCGCGAGAACGCGGGCCTCGGCAGCTTCGCGCCGTTCTTCGGTGCCGGCTCCTTGAAGCCTTTTGGCGTGGGCGGTTCGGCCAGTTCCGCGCCGCCGAGGAACTTGGGCTTCACCGGGGCGCCCTTCTTGCCGGGCGCGGCGTCCTTTGCGTTCCCGGAGAACAGCACCTCGCCCGTCCCCTTCTCGCCGATGGTGAAGGAGCGGGTCTTGCCCGCGCTCGTTTCTTGCACCACGAGCCGCACGAAGAACCCCGAGACGCCGTAGAAGTCCTTTTGCGTCCACACGTCGAACGGGTGGTCGTGGCACTGCGCGCACTGGAGCTGCGTCCCCAGGAACAGGCGGGTGACCGCAACCGTTGCGTCGTTGGGCGCGTTCCGGAACTGCACCAGGAACATTTCGCTGCCCGGCTGCTCCGCGAGCAACAGCTCCTTCACCAGCGCGTCGTGCTTCACCCCGTCGCCGAACTGTTTGGTGAGCCACGTTTTGAACGCGGGCCGCGTGCGCGTGTCCGGTGCGTTACCCGGGTGCCGCCCGAAGAGGGCGAGGTCCCAGACGTTCGCCTGTGCGGCGGCGAACCGCGGATCGGCGAGCAGCGCGTCGATCAACTTCTCGCGCTTCTTGGCGCCGGTGTCGTTCAGGAACCGGGTGGTTTCGGCGGTGGTCGGGACGGTGCCGACGAGGTCCAGGTACACGCGGCGCAGGAACTCCGCGTCGGTGGACTTGGGCGCCGGGGTGACGTTCTGCTTCTTCCACGCGGCGGACAGCTCGCGGTCGATGACCGCGCGGAGCGGTTCATCGGCCCGCGCGACCGCAGGGGTGCTCACCAGGAACGCGAGCAGCCAACAAGAGCGGGGCATTGTGAGACCCCAGGCAGGTGGGAGAACGAGCGGCCAAGGTGGGAACTTGGTTTGGCCGGCAGGTGAGTCCAAGATACATCGCTGACAAAACGAACGCCAGCGCGAAATCCGATCCGGCGCGAAGATCTCCCCGGCGGGCGCGGCCCCGGGAACAGGTGCCCTCACCACCGCGTTTCGCAGTTCCCAGTTGGTGGTCAGTTGTCAGTGAGGCGAACAGGCGAGAAGTGAGCACCGGGATCGGAAGGGCACACGGAACGGGCTCCACTCCATACTGACCACGGACCACTGACCACTTGAAACTACTTGACCCGGTATCACTCCCCGCGGCCGAACCGCGCGGTCAGCTCCTCCGTGGTCCCGGCCAGAGGCCCCGGCGGCACGCTCCATAGCGTGACGTGGCCGGTGGCGGTGCCGGTGGCCACGTGCCCCCCGTCGGGAGCGTACGCGACGTGTGTGACGGCCCCCGCGTGGGTCAGCGACGGGCCGAGCGGTAGCCCGGTGGCCGCGTCCCAGAACCGGGCGGCCCCGTCGCGCCCGCCGGTCAGCAGGACCGTTCCGTCCGGAGACACCGCGACCCCCGTGACCGCCTCCCGGTGTGGCATCTGCGGCCCGACCCGCGCGCCCGTCCAGGAGTCGCGCAGCTCGGCGGCCCCGGCCCGCCGGCCGATCAGGATCCGCTTCCCGTCGGGCGTGTACCGCGCGTCCAGCACCTCGTCCCCGATGTCCCACGTGCGGAGCGGGGCCAGCGTGTCGCCCCTCATAATTGCCGCGCGGTCCCCGAACGACACGAACACCTCGGCCCCGTCCGGCCGGACCGCCAGCGCGCTGAGTTCCACCCCCGCCGGGAGCTTCTCGGCGGGGCGCCGGATCGGCCCCGGCGCGAGCGTCGCCCCGTCGTACCGGGCGACCGCGACCGTGGCCAGCGCGTACAGCGCGGACCCGTCGCGCGGGAACTCCAGTCGGTGCAGCCGCCCCCCGGCGAACAGCTCGCCGGGGGTGAACGCCCCGCTCGGCACCGCGAACCGGTCGAACCCCCTCCGGGTGCCGCGCAGCACCCGCGGGCGCTCCGGGTTCGGGTCGAACCGGACCGTGAGCGCCCCGTTGTCCGAGCTGAGAGCCACCGCTTCGCCCCGGCGGTGCAAATCGAGCAGCCCGACGCCACGGTCGTCGGCGATCACGAGGTGCCCGCCTCCTGGGGCGAAGTCCAGGCCGCGGACCTTGGATTTGCGGCCCAGGGACAGAATCTCTCCCAGCGGGTCCGACAGCGCGCAGAGGTGGACCGAGTCGCCGGCGGGCACCGCGAACTCGTCCGCGCCGGGGCGGAACCGCATCCGGGTGGCCTCGCCGCGGAACTGGCGCGCGAGGCCCATCACCTGCCCGGTTTCGCGGTGCCAGAGCCGCACGTTCCCGTCGCTGTCGGACGCGACGAGGTGCGGGCGGTTGGGGGCGAACGCGACCCCGTGCCCGTACGCGCCCGCGAGGTCGATCTCCAGGAGCGGTTCGTCTCGGGTGCCGGGGCGCACCGGGGCCGTGAGGTCGAACACCGACACCATCGCGTCCGTGCCGGTGGCGGCCAGGCGCGCCCCGTCGGACGAAACCGCCACATCGGTGACCCAGCCCCGGATGTGCCAGTTCCGGCGCTCGGTCCCGGTCAGGGCGTCCCACTCGCGCACGTGCCCGGCCCGGTCCCCCGTGTACAGCCGCCGGCGATCGGGGGACGCGATCATGATTTGGAGGACGGCGCCCGCCGGCCCCGCCCGGGGAAAGAAGCGCGTGCTCGTGGGCCGG
>DASWYH010000532.1:0-5628 GCA_036405095.1 Gemmata sp.
GAGAGTGACAGCCCTTTGTCACGAAGTTTGGTCCGGATGAGGTGGTCGACGGGGTGCGCGCGTTCGGGCACCTCGGGGCGGGCGAGCGGCTCGAACGCCCACCACCGGGCGCCCGGTTCCGCGCCGCACGCGACCGCGGAAAGGGTAACAAGAGCGGCGACCGAGAGGAGCTGAGCGCGCATGGTGGTTTCCGAGCGAAGAACCTCTCCGCCCTTCCCCACTCTCCCCCCCTCCCCACAAGGGTGCCCGCGCCGCGAGTGGGTCAGAAGGAGCGAGCGGGTGGTACGGGGCCGCGAGGCCCCGCATTTCGGGCAGAGGTGGCGGGCGGTGCGCCGGGACCGGGGCACGGCCGAATTCGGAGACGTCTCCCGCTCCCTTGTGCGGCTCGTTACCAGTACGACACCGCCAGCGGGTTCGCGTATCAGGGAGGGGCACCAGCAATGAACGCATCCCAGGCACGGCTTGCGACTTTCGACCCGTGACCCGAAACCCGGGCGCGGCTCACCCCACCACTTCCTTCACGACGTGCCCGTGAACGTCGGTCAGCCGGAAGTCGCGGCCCGCATACTTAAACGTCAGCTTCTCGTGGTTCAGCCCGAGCTGGTGCAAGATGGTGGCGTGGAGGTCGTGCATGTGGACCTTGTCCGTCACCGCCGCGGCGCCGAACTCGTCGGTCGCCCCGAACGAGAGCCCCGGGCGGAACCCGCCGCCCGCGAGCCACGTCGTGAACCCGCCGGGGTTGTGGTCGCGCCCGGTCCCGTTCTTCTCCGCGTAGGGTGTCCGCCCGAACTCCCCGCCCCACCACACGATCGTATCTTCCAACAAGCCCCGACGCTTCAGGTCCGTCAGCAACCCGGCAATCGGGCGATCGACCGCCCGCGCGTGGTCGCCGTGCTTGGGCAGGTTCGAGTGCTGGTCCCAGGCCGGGTTCGCGGAGTTGTCGCCGTAGGTGACCTGCACGAAGCGCACCCCCGCCTCGCTCAGCCGCCGGGCCATCAGACACTGTTTGCCGAAGTTGTCCGTTTCCTTCGTGCCGATGCCGTAGAGCTTCTGTGTCTCCTTCGTCTCTTTCGCGATGTCCATCACGTCCGGGGCGTTCTTCTGCATCCGCCAGGCGAGTTCGTAGGAGGCGGCCACCGCTTCGAGTTCCGCGTCGCCGGGCTTCTGCTTCAGTTGCTCGTCGTTGAGCGCGCGGAGCAACTCGAAGTGTTCCTCGGTCGCGCTGGTGGACAGGCCGGGGACGAGGTTACGAATGGTGGCCTCGCTGGCCGGGGCGCCGGCGCGGCCCACCGCGGTGCCCTGGAAGATCGCCGGGAGGAAGGCGTTGCCGTAGTTGCGCGCGCCGCCGTTCCCGGCCGACGGGCTGATGCTCACGAACCCCGGCAGGTTCGCGTTCTCACTACCCAAACCGTAGAGCACCCACGAGCCCATGCTCGGGCGCACGAACGTCGTCGAGCCGCAGTGCAGAAACAGGGTCGCGGGGCCGTGGGCCACGCCCTCGGTGTGCATCGAGTGGACGAAGCACAGGTCGTCGATCACCCCGTTGACTTCCGGGAAGAGGTCCGAGGCCCACTTGCCGGTTTTGCCCCGCGGGGCGAACTTCCAGAGCGGCTTCATGACGCGCTGGGTGCTCCCGCGCATCCCGGTGTTCGCGAGCACCCGCGCGTCGTCGAACTTGATCTGCTTCCCGTCTTCTTTGGTGAGGAGCGGCTTGTGGTCGTAGGAATCGACGTGCGAAACGCCGCCCTGCATGAACAGGAAGATCACCCGCTTGGCCTTCGCCGCGTGGTGCCCCACTTTCGCCGCGAGCGGGTTCGCAAGCGGGCCGGCGGCGCGCGACTCTTGCGCGGCGAGCCCGGCTAGGGCCATTGCCCCGAACCCGCACGAGGTGCGGGCGAGCCATTCCCGCCGGGAGAGTACGGAACGAGGAGCGCGGAGCGTGGGGTCGGAGAGCATCGGAAGGGGCCTCGTTGGGCGGGGTCCGGTGCGAAATGTCGGCCATCCGCGTTCCGCACCCCGCGTTCCGAATTATTGAACGTACCGGAACTCGGCGGACGCGAACAGCGCGTGGAACAGCGCGGCCCAGGCGTCCTTTTCACTCTTACCCGTCAGGAAGCGCGCGGCGACCTCGCGCTCCCCGGCAGTCGGGTTGCGGCCCAGCGCCAAACGGTACGCGCGCGTCACGCGGGCGCCGTCGTCGTCGTGCTTTTCGGCGAGGAGCCGCGCGGCGGCTTGTTTCGCCTGGGTCAGCACGAACGGGTGGTTCAACATGAACAGCGCTTGCGGAGCGACGGTGCTGGTGTTGCGCGTGCCGGTCACCATGCTCGGGTCCGCGCAGTCGAAGACCTCCAGCATCTCGGGGATCGCGTTGCGGAACTGCGGGAGGTACACGCTGCGGCGGTTCGAGTTCGATTTGAACGCATAGTCGGCCGCGAGCGACATCGGGAACGTGGACCCGCCGCGGGCGGGATCGAGTTCCCCGCTCACCAGCAGCACCGTGTCGCGGATCGCTTCGGCTTCGAGTCGCCGGCGGTTCGCCCGGCCGTACAATCGGTTCTCGGGGTCGGCCGCGATGGTCGCCGGGGCGCCGGTCGCACTTTGGCGGTAGGTGCGGCTCAGCACGACGTACCGCACGAGGTTCTTGACGCTCCAGTCCTTCTGGAACGCGAGCGCGAGGTGGTCGAGCAGTTCCGGGTGGGACGGCGCTTCGCCCGTCACACCGAAGTTGTCCGTGGTGCGCACGAGCCCCGCGCCGAAGAGCCAGTGCCACGCGCGGTTCGCGTAGACGCGGGCCGTGAGGGGGTTATCGGCCGACGCGATCCACTCGGCAAGTTCCTTCCGCCCGCTCTGGGCCTTCGGAATCGCCGGCGGCGAACCGTACAGGGCGACCGTTAAGTACCCCCGCGGGGCCAGATCACCGAGGTTGTGAACGTTCCCGCGCACGTGAACCTTGGTGTCCTCGATCACCTTTTCCTCGATCACCGACATCGCGAGTTCGCGCTTCGGGCCGGTCGCCTGGAGCTTCTTGAGTTCGGCTTCGAGCGCCTTCACGTCGTCGGGCGGCACCTTCGCCGCCGGCTTGGGGCTGTCCTTCTTGGGGGCTTCCTTCACCGGCTCTTTCTTGTCGAGCGACAGGAACACCACCGCGTCCGGGCACACGTGCCCCTTCGTGCTTTCGTTGGACACGAGGACGTAAGCCAGGCCCCCCTTTTCGAAGCGGTGCTCCCCGAGCGACACGTAGCGCCCGTCGATCGGCGGGTTCTTCTTCATGTCCACGAAGAGTTCTTTTTCGCCGTCCGCGCTGAAGACGTGGACCGGCACCTTGTCGGCGCGGTTCGCCCCGGGCGCGTAGGCGAGCCGCACCTCGTACTTGCCCGGCGGGAGCGCGTCCGGCTGGAAGGTGAGCGTTTTCTCGCCCTTGCCGACATCGCCGTCGTGGATGTAGCCGGTGCCGATGTAGGTCGTGTTGTGCGTCGAAACGGTCCAGGCGCCGACCTTCTTCGCCTGTGTGTCATCGACCACCACCCCGGTTACGTCCTTCACTGCGAGAACGCCGCTGGCGATCCTGGGGCCGGCTTTGGCCTTCGCCGCCGCCAGCTTGGACTGGAGCGCGGCGAGTGCGGCTTCGTGCTGCTTGAGTGCGGCTTCGGTCGCCGGGTCCGTGGGCAGTGGCACCTCGACCCACTTCGACACGTTCGAGTGCTCCATCGCCTTCACGTTGCGCAGGATGCCGGCGAGCGCGTAGTAATCTTTGGTCGGGATGGGATCGAACTTATGGTCGTGGCACCGGGCACAGGTGACGGTCTGCGCCAGGAAGCCCTTCGTGATCACGTCGAGTTGCTCGTCCACCACGTCCATGCGGAGCTGCTTCTTGTCTTGTTCTTCAAGATTCGTGTTCCCGAGTTGCAGGAACGTCGTCGCGATGAGCTTGCGGGCGCGGTCGGCGCCGTCCGTCGCCGGGAGCAGGTCCCCGGCGAGTTGTTCCTTCACGAACCGGTCGAACGGCTTGTCGGCGTTGAAGCTGTCGATGACGTAGTCGCGGTAGCGCCACGCCTCTTTGAAGACGAACCCGCGCAGGGTGACCGATTCGGCGAACCGCGCCACGTCGAGCCAGTGCCGGCCCCAGCGCTCGCCGAACTGCGGCGAGGCCAGGAGCTTGTCCACGAGCTTTTCGTAAGCGCCGGCGTCCGTGCTCCGCACGAACGCATCCACCTCTTCGGGCGCCGGGGGCAGGCCGGTGAGGTCGTAGTAGAGCCGGCGGACGAGAACCGCGCGGTCGGCTTCTGGCGCGGGGGCGAGCCCTTTCTTGGCGAGCGCGGCGAGCACGAACGAGTCGATATCGTTTCGGCTCTCGGGCCACGGGGCGCGCCCCGGCTGTTCTCCCTTCGGAGGGGGCGCAACGTTCGGCACCGGGGACCGCGCGGGCGGTTTGTAGGCCCAGAACTTGCGGCCCTCTTCGATGCTCAGCCCGATCTGCTTCTTCGGCCCGCCGGCGGCCCCGCGCGGGTCCGGCGCGCCCATCGCGATCCACTTCTCAAAGTCCTTAATCACGGCGTCGGGCAGTTTGCCCTTGGGGGGCATCTGGAGGTCGCCGTCGTACTTCATCGTCTTGAGCAGCAGGCTCTCGCCGGGCTTGCCCGGGGTGATGGCCGGGCCGCTGTCGCCGCCCGCGAGCAGCCCGTCGCGCGAGTCCACGAGCAACCCGCCTTTGAGCTTCTTGGCTTTCTCGGCGTCGGCGGAGTGGCAACTCGCGCAGGACTGCGCGAGCACGGGCCGGATCTTCTTCTCAAAGAACTCGGTCTCGGCCGCCGTGAGGGGCTTGGGCGGGTCGGCGGCAACGGCGGGCGCGACCGGGGCCAGCACCAGCCCGGCGAACGAAGCCATGATCGGGAGAGCAGCGAGTCGCATCGCGAACACCGTGCAGCGTGGGTCCGTGAGTGGAGAGCCTTCAGCTTCTCATGATCGCAAACCGAAAGCAATAACACAGCGCGAATTCATGAATCTTGCGAGCCTGCGGCGCTCGTTCAACCGAGCATCGGCGCCGAGTGCGTCCCTTCTTCGGTAAGGGGCCACTGGACCACAGGTAGGGCCGTTACGCAAGCGCGGGAATGGCACGCCGGAGCGGCGCGGACCTTGCGGAGTGGCCCGCGGAAGGTGACAATCCTCCGGGCGCCCGTGCGAGAAGAACGGGCCTCCCGTGAAATCTCCTCGGAGCCCCCATGCCGCCCGAACCTCCTCCCGCCGCTTGCGTGGTCCTTGTCCCGCTCGGTGGTCCGCTGGACCCCGGGTGCGACGACGCGCTCCGTGAATTGGAGCGCCGCGGGTACCCGGTCTGGAAGTACCGCGGGTACTCGGCGGTCGATGCGGCCCGCAACCAGATGGCCACCGACGCACTCGGCAAGGGGTTCGAGGAGCTGATGTGGGTGGATGCCGATGTGGCGTTCGACCCCAACGACGTGGCCAAGCTCCGCGCTCACAACCTGCCGATCACGTGCGGGCTGTACCCGAAGAAGGGGCCGCGCCAGTTCGCGTGCGAGTTCCTCCCCAACACCCCGCCGGTGCGGTTCGGGAGGCACGGCGGGGCGGTGGAGATCCGGTACTGTGGGTTCGGCTTCACCCACACACGGC
>DASWYH010000533.1:0-10067 GCA_036405095.1 Gemmata sp.
GGGCGAGATCAAACAGCTACTCGAAGCCGAAAAGGAACTCGGCGTCTGGCGCACCCGGATCGAGGAGTTCGAGGGCGAGATCCGGTACTACGCGGCCCGCGCCGCGCTCAGCACCCTGACCGTCACCGTTACCGAGAAGGAGATCCGCGCCGCCGCCGCGGTCACCGAGCGCGAGCGGGTGCAGGCCGGGGTGGAAGTGGAAGACGTCGATAAGGCGTACCAGCAGTTGATTGCCGCGGTCGTCGAGGCGAAGGGCCGGATCGCCAAATCCGAGATGAAGCAACTGGCGGCCGGGCAGTTCAACGCGGCGTTCCAGTTCGAGGTCGCGGCCGAGGCCGGCGGCCCGCTCCGCGACCGGCTGCGGATGCTGGGCCGCGTCGCCCGGCTGGAGATCGACCGCACGGTGCAGACCGAGGGCGGCACGCTCCCGAGCGACGCCAAGACGAAGCGCGGCGACACGCTCTTTCTGGTGCAGCTCTACAACCTCGCCAACGTCGCCCCACGGGAAACGGCCACGCTCCAGATCGCGGCGCCCGACGTGCCGGCGGCGTACCAGGCGCTCCGGGACGCGGTGGCGAAAACGACGGGCCGGGTGCTGGCCGCACAGCTGAACGAGCAGGACCGGCAGAACGTGTCCGCGCAGCTCGATTTCGAGGCCCGGCGCACCGACGAGGGGGCGGTTCGCGCGGCCCTGGGCGCCGCCGGGGACGTGCTCGCGCGGCAGGTGACCCGCGCCCCCGAGACCGATAGCGTGACCGACACGAAGGTGCTGTACCGGGTGACGCTCCACTCCGCCGACCGGCTGCGCCCGCGGGAGACGGTGACGTTGGCGATCGAGGTGGCGGACGTGGACGGAACCGCGGCCCGGTTCGCGGCCCAGGTGGCGGAGGCGAAGGGGCGCCAGGTGGACGCCAAGTTCGACCGCGACCGCGGCCAGGTGACGGCCCAGTTCGTGTTCGAGGTGCCGCTGGCGGCGGCGGGCACGTTGGCGGAGCGGTTCCAGTCGGCGGGTGCGGTGCGGGTATCGCAAACGGTGAGCGACCCACAGGCCCCCGCGGGGCGGTACGCGACGGCGCGGCTCCACGTCACGCTGACGAACGTCGCGGCGATCGTGCCGGACGGCGGCGGGCTGTGGCCGAAGGTGCGCCAGGGGCTCACGATCAGCGCCTCGGTGCTCCTGACCTCGGTCACGTGGCTGGTGTTCGGGCTGTGTGTGGTGCTCCCGTGGGCGGTGCTCGGGTTCGGCGGTTACCGGGTGGTCCGCCGCATCACGCGCCCGGTGGTCCCGCTCGCGCCGGCCCCGGTGACCCACGACGGCCCGTCGCCGGCACCAACGGCGCCCCCGAGCGGGCGGGGGTGAGCACCGTTGCCGGTCTACCCGTTGCGCCTTTTGCGTTTCAAACCGTCCCCTTCCATATTGCGGACGGCTTCGCGGTAGCGGGCGCTCACCGTCTGCGGATCGCGTGCCGATGAAGGAGCCCGTTTCGTTTTGTGAAATCGTTCGGCTATTTGTTATCAACGTTCTTGGCGAGAAACTCACGCATCAGCTTGGCGATCTCCGGACCGTTCGTTTCCAGGGCGAAGTGTCCGGCGTCGAGCAGGTGGAACTCGACGTTCTTCAGGTCGCGCTTGTACGGTTCCGCGCCCGCCGCCGGGAAGATCTGGTCGTTCTTCCCCCACGCGATCAGCACCGGCGGTTGGTGCTTGCGGAAGTACTCCTGCCACTTCGGGTACAGTGGCGGGTTGCTCCCGTAGCTCAGGAACAGGTCGAGCTGAATATCGTCGTTTCCCTTGCGGTCCAGGAAGTACTGATCCGTCACCCACGCATCCGGGGCCACAAGTTCCGGGTTCTTCAACCCGTGCGTGTACTGCCATTTGGTGGCGTCGAGCTTCGTGAACGGTCGCAGCGCCTCGCGCTTCGCCTTGCTGGCGGGCTCCTTCCAGTACGCCTTGATCGGCTTCCAGAAGTCGTTGTCGAGCCCCTCGTCGTAGGCGTTGCCGTTCTGAACCACGATGGCGGTTACACGTTCCGGGTGCTTGCTCGCGAGCCGATATCCGATCGGTGCCCCGTAGTCCTGCACGTACAGCGCGTACTTCTTGAGCCCGACCCGCTCCGTGAACCCCTCGACCACCTCCGCGAGTTTGTCGAACGTGTACGCGAACTTGTCGTGCGCCGGCATGGAGCTGTGCCCGAACCCCGGGTAGTCCGGAGCGACCACCCGGTACTTGTCGGCGAGGAGCGGGATCAGGTTGCGGAACATCTGTGAGCTGGTAGGGAACCCGTGCAGCAGCAGCACCGCGGGCGCGTCCTTCGGTCCCGCTTCGCGATAGAAGATTTCGAGGTCTCCGACCTTCACGGTCGTGTGCCGCACCTTCGGCACATCGGCCGCAACCGCGGACCCGGTCGACAGCGCGACTCCGGCGAGCAAAAGTAACGAGCGGAACATGATTCGGGCTCCGTTGGGATTAAAGGGGATTCAGTAGTTTCAAGTGGTCAGTGGTCCGTTGTCAGTGGGCCGAACAGACGAGGAGCAAGCACCGGAGTTTGAAGGGCACACGGAACGCTCTTGACTCCGCACTGAGCACTGACCACTGACCACTTGAAACTACTGGAGTTGAAGGGGCGTAACGTGCCCGATCCGCTCGGGAACCGGGCACAGAAGTCCGGCCGGTTACCGGGTCGGGTCGCAGCCCGGGATGTTCTGGCACACGTCGTGGTGGTCGAGCGGTTCGGCTTTCGGGAAGTCGATCTCGGTTTCCGCAACGTTGTTCAGGTAGTTCGTGAACGTGTTCAGCGCGACGTGCCCGACGATCTCGGTGATCTCACCATCGGAGAAGCCGGCGCCGCGGACCTCGGCGAGGTCCGCATCGGTGGCCTTGCCGCGCTGGGCCACGAGCTTGCGGGCGAAGCCCAGCGCCGCGGCGGTCCTGGGGTCTTCGGAGGTGGCTTTGCGGCCCGCAACGATCTGCTCCGCGGTGAGCCCCGCCCGCTTGCCGAGTGCGGTATGGGCGGAGACGCAGTAGTTGCACCCGTTGGCCTGGCCGACGTTCACCGCGATCAGCTCTTTCAGTTTCGCCGGGAGCGTGCCCCCGGCCAGGGCGCCCGCCAACCCGAGGTAGCCTTCGAGCACCGCCGGGGCGTTTGCCATCACCTTTGTCAGGTTCGGGGTGATCCCCATCTTCGCCTTCACCGCGTCCAGGAGTTGCTTCGCCTTGCCCTCGGCGCGGACCGGATCGACTGTGTTCAAGCGGGACATGATGAACTCCGTGTGCTGTGTTCTCGGCGCCTCTTGTTACCCGGCGGGCACCGTTTCGCCCTCGACAGCTGATAGTACAGACAGGTCTGTATATTCCTTACAGAAAAAAACTCAGGGCCGCTTCAGGAGCTTCTTTGCGACCTCGAAGGCGGCGTCGGCGCTCTCGGGGGTGCCGTCGCGCGCGGCGGCCACGATGGCCCCGTCGATCAGCATCGTGAGCGCCGAAGCGACCGCCTCGGGCTCGCGCACGCGGGCCTTCGTGAGCGCATCGGCGACCAGTGCGGTGAAGCGCGTTTGGTGCTCGCGCACGGCGGACCGCCCCGGGTGCTCCGGGTCCGGGAGTTCCGCGGTGGCGTTGATGAACGCGCACCCGCGAAAGTCCGGTGTGCGGAACCACTCCTTCAGGACGTCGAAAATGGCCCCGAGCCAGTCCCCGGACCGCTCCGCGTGGCGGGTCACCGCCGCCGCGAACCATGCGCAAACGTTCTCGTCCCGGCGGCGCAGGTACGCGGCGATCAGCTCGTCTTTCGATTTGAAGTGCGCGTAGAGCGTCATCTTTGCGACCCCGGCTTCGGCGATCACGGTATCGATCCCGGTGGCGCGGAGCCCGTCGCGGTAGAAGAGCCGGTCCGCGGCTTCGAGGACGCGCTCACGGGCGTCGGCCGGTTTGGTGCGTCTCATGGGTTCACCTGTCAGCGGTAAACGAACCCGGCCCCGCGAGCCGCGGGGCCGGGTTCGGTCGCCCTTATATCGTACACCGCTCCCGTCGGCTCGGTGTCCGTTACAATGGCCTCACTTCGACAGTTTCTTGAAATCGACCTTCGCCCCGTCCGCGGGCATGATGAACTTCTTCATCTCGTCCGCGTCGAAGTCGGCACGCACCCGGCGCACCGACCCGTCACACAGGGCCGTGTGCAACAGCCCGTCGAACATCCCGCCGAGTTTCGGGAGCGGCTTCTTCTCATCGAACGCGATGTCGGCCGGTTTCGACCAGATCACAGGGGCGCCCGCTTCCACCACCAGCGCGGTGCTCGAAGAGCCGTCGGGGATGTTGGTGAGTTTGTAGAGCGGCCCCTTCTCGCCGAACAGCGTGCCCTTACCGGTGAAGGTCTGGTAGAAGGTCTCGCCCGGCTTCGCCTTCACGCGGATCGGGGCATAAATCTTGGGCATCTTCGCGATGAGCTTCTTGTTGGTGTCCGAGTCCCACGGCTCGTCCAGCTTGAACGACTCGTACAACGGGTTCTCTTCGATGTACGGCAGGAGCGCGACGCGCCAGCTCAGGAGCGGCTTGCCGTCCTTGTCGCGGATGTCGTCGATGAACTTGTCGTTCGCGTCGTGAAAGTTGTGAACCGCGAGAACGATCTGTTTGAGGTTGTTCTGGGAAGCGGCCATCTCCTTGAACGAGGGCGGCTCGTCTTGTGCGCCCGCCGGGACGGCAACGAGCGCCCCGAGCAGGATCGCCGGAACCACCCAACGCAACCAAGATGCGCGCATCGCGGAACCTCCGAAGTGGGCTGTGGGAGTCATTTCTTCAGCAGCTTGTCGATGTCGATGGCCGTCCCGTCGTCGGGCGTGATGACCAGCTTCAGCGTATCCTGATCGCAGCCCTTTTTGAAGAGGAGCACGGAGCCGTCGCCCATCAGCGTGTGGAAGTCGCCGGCGAACGGGCCGCCGAGCCCCGGGAGCGGGGCCTTCGCGTTGAACGTCAGGTCGGCCGGCCGGGTCCAGGTAACGGGAGCGCCGGACTCCACAATAAGGGCCGTGTTGGACGTGCCGTCGGCGATCTGGGCGAGCGTGTAGGCGCCCTTCTCGGGCCAGAGCGTCCCTTTGCCGACGAACCGCTGGTAGAACGTCTCGCCGGCCTTCGCCTTGCCGCGCGCGGGGGCGTAGAGCTTCGGCATCTGGTCGATGAGCTTCTTGTTGTTCGGACCGTCCCACGGTTCGTCCAACTTGAACTGCTTGAACAGTTTCTCCTCACCGATCAGCGGCAGGAGCGCGACGCGCCAGCTCAGGACGTACCGCCCGTCTTTGTCGGCGATGTCGTCCGGGAGCCGGCCCTCGTTCGCGTCACAGAAG
Organism: Gemmata sp.; assembly: GCA_036405095.1. GTDB lineage: Bacteria > Planctomycetota > Planctomycetia > Gemmatales > Gemmataceae > Gemmata. The sequence continues at coordinate 5,334 of DASWYH010000533.1, forward strand.
TTGTGGACCCCGAGGCCGAGCGCCTTGAGGTTCGCGACGGCGGTTCCGAGTTCCTTCTGGGCCGCCTCCTTCTGGGCGGCCTCATCGTCCGCCGAGAGGGCCAGCGCGAGCGCCCCGAGCAGGCCCAGCGCACAGACAGAGCGGGCGGTCAACACGGGTCACCTCTCAACTCACGGGTTCAGAACTTGCCCTTGAAGAAGACGGCGCCCAGCGGGGGCAGATTCAGCGCCACGGAATATTTCTGCCCGTGCATCGGGGCGAACTCGGCGTACACTCCGCCCGCGTTGCCCACGTTGCTCCCGCCGTAGGCTTCGGCGTCGGTGTTGAGCACCTCGGCCCAGGCGCCGGGCCCGGGGACCCCGATCCGGTAGCCCAGGCGCGGCACGGGGGTGAAGTTGTACGCCAGCACGAGCACGTCATCGCCCCGGCCCTTCCGCATGCACACGACGACGCTGTTGGCGGAGTCGGTGCAGTCGATCCACTCGAACCCGCCCGGCTGGTTGTCCAGTTCGTGGAGCGCGGGCTCGGAGGCGTACAACTTGTTGAGGTCGCGCACGACGCTCTGCACGCCCTTGTGCGGCGCGTACTGGAGCAGGTGCCAGTCGATGCTCTGGTCGTGGCGCCACTCCTGGCGCTGGCTGATCTCGTCGCCCATGAAGATCAGCTTCTTGCCCGTCATGCCCCACTGGTAGGCGAACAGCAGCCGCATCCCGGCGAACTTCTGCCACTCGTCGCCGGCCATCTTGTCCCACAGCGGCCCCTTGCCCTGCACCACCTCGTCGTGCGAGAGCGGCATCACGAAGCTCTCGTTGTACGCGTACAGCATCCGGAACGTGAGATCGTTCTGGTGGTGCTTCCGGTGGACCGGGTCCATCATGAAGTACTTGAGCGTGTCGTGCATCCAGCCCATGTCCCACTTGTAGCCGAACCCGAGGCCGCCGACGTACGTGGGGCGCGAGACCATCGGCCACGAGGTGCTCTCTTCGGCGAACGTCTGCACGTCCGGGAAGTGCCGGTACACCTCCTCGTTGAACCGCCGCAGGAGGTTGACCGCGTCGATGTTCTCGCGCCCGCCGAACTGGTTCGGGACCCATTCGCCCGCTTTGCGCGAGTAGTCGAGGTACAGCATGGACGCCACCGCATCGACCCGGAGCCCGTCGATGTGGTACTTGTCGAGCCAGAACATGGCCGACGAGAGCAGGAACGAGCGCACCTCGTGGCGGCTGTAATTGAACACGAAGCTGCCCCAGTCCGGGTGGAACCCCTGGCGGCTGTCCGCGTGCTCGAACAGGCAGGTGCCGTCGAATTTGGACAGCGCCCACGGGTCGGTGGCGAAGTGGCTCGGGACCCAGTCGAGGATGACGCCGATGCCGTGCCGGTGCATCGTGTCCACGAGGAACATCAGGTCCTGCGGGGTGCCGTACCGGCTGGTGGCGGCAAAGTACCCCGTCGTCTGGTACCCCCACGAGGCGAAGAACGGGTGCTCCGTGAGGGGCAGCAACTCGACGTGCGTGAACCCCATGTCCGCACAGTACGCGGCGAGCTTGGGGGCCACATCGCGGTAGTTCAGCGAGTGGTACGGCGGGTCCGCTTCGCGCATCCACGAGCCGAGGTGAACTTCGTAGATGCTCACCGGTTTGTCGTGCGCGCCCTTGTCCTTTCGGTTCGCCATCCAGTCGGCATCGGACCACGTGTAGTTCAGGTCCCAGGTGACCGCGGCCGACTTGGGCGGGATCTCACACGTGAACGCGAACGGGTCGGTCTTCTCCGCCACGAACCCGCCCGGCGCGGCGATGTGGTACTTGTAACAGGTGCCCCGCTTCGCCCCGGGGATGAACCCGCCCCACACGCCCGACGACCCGATCGCCTTGAGCGGGTGCGCGCCGCGGTCCCAGTGGTTGAAGTCCCCCACCACGCTGACGTAGTCCGCGTTCGGCGCCCACACCGCGAAGTGGTAACCGGGCACCCCGTCCACGGTCGCCGGGTGCGACCCGAGCTTGTCGTAGAGCCGGAGGTGGCTGCCCTCGTTGAAGAGGTACAGGTCCTGCGGGCCGAACCACCCGAACTCGCTGGCCGGGGTCGGTGGGGGCGAAGCTACGGGCGTAGGATCGGAGCCGAACGGGAGGAACCTGGGCGTCTCGCCGGCGTGGCTCATGATGAACTCAGTCCGCTTGGAAAAGTCGTTGGGAGATAAAGCTTCAGGTCATACGTCGGAACGTCACCAGGCCGAAAATCATAAGATGGCGCCGGTTTCGGAGCCTGGGCTTTACGACTTTCGACCCGCCGATTTTGACCCCAAAGTCCCTGTTGAAGAGTTACCGGATTTGCGCCCCAACTGCCAGACGCCCGATTCTCTTAACCCAAAAGTGGGGCTTATAGAGCAATGACTGTGCCAGAAGCGAGCCGGTAATCACGCCCTTGTGCGCGCACCCGTTGCCGGTGCCAATGTTTATTCCGAGCCGGTCCCGCGGCCAGGAGTTACAAGTGTTCGCGGCGGTTGGAAGTAATTTTAGGGCCAGGGCGCAACATCGTATGCGCAAGGTGCTCGGCGCGTCAGGAGGCGCTCCGGGACCCGGCGTATCCCGTCCCGCGCGGGTAAAGCGCGCGATTGTGTTCGTTGTGAGAGTGTGGGAGGTGAACTGTCCGCAGCGCATTACCCCGCGGTCCACGGGCGAGCTGGTTGCGCTTGCGGGCGAGCGGCTTCAGGTGCGAGTCACGGAACTCGAAGCCGAAATGGCCGCGCTGCGAAGGTGAGTTCTGGAACTGCGGGCCGCGCCGTATGGGCTCAGCCCGTCGGTGTTGGTGCTCGTACCAGCCCTTTCTCGCACGGTCAGAAGTACTGCCATTGACCGCTGCCAGTGGTCTCGACCGTCGTTCCTGTTGACCCGCGGCCCCGGGCGAACTCTCCGATGTAGTAGGTCACCGTCCGGCCGAGTCGCGCTGTGTATAGGGTGATCCCGATTACCTCGTTGGGTAATTGGGCCGGTCCATTTCTTTGATCTGGGCGGCCTACCGGTGCGGTGAGCCCGATGGAAGGACCCGCCGCACCGGTGTTAGTCTCGACACGGTCCGTTTCGTCGGAACCAACTGCGCCACGTTACGAGACAATGACCGTCAGGTCTTGGCTGTCGAACAGAGCTCCGATACCGTCGTCGGTGGCGGTGACCGTTACGAGATAAGTTCCCGGGGCCGACGCCATCTGGAAGGTGAGCACCCCGGTCGAGGGATCAATAAAGAACAGGGCCGCATCCGCACCGGAGATGCTGTAGGTGAGGGTGGTACCGGCGTCGACGTCGGTGGCGGTAACGGTGGTCACCGCGGTTGCGGGCGAGGTCACATTGATGGTGGCGCTGCCGCCGCCGCCGTCGCTGGTGATGGTGGGGGCCTCGTTGACGTCGGTAACGGTGACGGAGATGTCCTGGGTGTCGGTGAGCATCCCGGTGCCGTTGTCGGTGACGGTGACGGTGACCTCGTACACGTTGTCGGTGTTGGCGTCGGTGGGCGTCTCGAAGTCGGGTGCGGCGAGGAACGTGAGGTCCCCGGTGGCGCTGTTGATGGCGAACTTGGCCGCGTCGGCCCCGCCGCTGATGCTGTACGTCAGGGTGCTGGCCGCATCGACGTCGGTGGCGGTAACGGTGGTGACCGCGGTCTGGTTCTCGGCCGCGTTCACCGCCGCCGTTGCGCCCCCACCGTTGCTGGTGATGGTGGGGGCCTCGTTCCCGTCGGTAACGGTGACGGAGATGTCCTGGGTGTCGGTGTTGGCGCCGTCGGACACCTGAACGGTGACCTCGTACACGTTGTCGGTGTTGGCGTCGGTGGGCGTCTCGAAGTCGGGTGCGGCGAGGAACGTGAGGTCCCCGGTGGCGCTGTTGATGGCGAACTTGGCCGCGTCGGCCCCGCCGCTGATGCTGTAGGTGAGGGTCGCAGCGGTGTCCGCGTCGGTGGCGGTAACGGTGGTGACCGCAGTCAGGTTCTCGGCGAGGCTGATCGCGGCTGTCGCGCCGCCGCCGTTGCTGGTGATCAGCGGCGGCGCCTCGTTCACGTCAGTGACGGTGATCGAGACGTTCTGTGTTGCGGTGAGGAGCCCGTCAGACACCGAGACGGTGATCTCGTAGACGTTGTTGGTGTCCGCGTCGGTCGGGGTCTCGGCGTCGGGCGCGGTACCGAAGGTGACGGCTCCGGTGCTCGGGTCGATGGTGAACAGACCCGCGTCGGCGCCGCCGGTGATGCTGTAGGTGAGGATGGCACCGGTGTCCGCGTCGGTGGCGGTAACGGTGAGGGCTGCCGTCTGGTTCTCCGCGACGCTGACCGTCGCGCTGGAGGTGATGACCGGCGCATTGTTGGAGTTGGGGGGAACTGCGATTCCGCCCCCAACCGGTTGGCTGCTCAGGGCGCTGGTCAGTTGCTGGCCGGTGGTTCCGTCGAAGGTCTTCACGTGCGAGGTGCCGGCCGCGCCCGTCACGATGTCCCCGTCTTCGTTGACCCCCACGAAGACGCCACCGGTGAACCCGGTGTCGTAGGCGAAGAAACTCGCCGTCTGGTTGCCCGTGGCCCCATCGAACGCCTTCACGTGCGGCCCGGCGCCCGGTCCGGCCCCGACCACGATGTCGTCCAGTCCGTCACCGTCCAGATCCCCGACGGCGACATTGACGCCGCCGTTGAACCCGGGAAAGGCGATGAAGCTGCGGATCTCGGCCCCGGTCGCCCCGCTGAACACCTTCACGTGCCCGCTGG
>DASWYH010000534.1:0-2274 GCA_036405095.1 Gemmata sp.
GGCAGCCCCGAGGCGGAGCTGACCGAGTACTGGCTCAAGCCCAAAGACTGGGCCAACATGGACGGGTAAGCGGTCCCCGCGCGCCGGTCCCTTCGGCGCGGGGACCGCTCACCGCTCCCGAGTACCTTGCGGCGAGAATGCCGCTGTCCGGCGGTCCGGCGTCACCGGGGGAGCGGTTCGAGTTGAACGCGGAGCGCCGGGGCCGCCGGGCCGTCGGTGCGGAACCGCAGCTCACCGGCGGGCGCGGGCACGGTCTGCCAGCCGCGGGTGCGCTCCGCCCACGCGGCCCACCCGGCAATTGGGCGCACCCGCGCTTCGGTCGAAACGCTCCGCGCCCCCGGGAGCGCGGGCCAGTGCGGCTCGAACGAGAACGGTGCGCCCCCGGGCTGGCCCCCGGGCGCAACCGTGCCGCTCCACTCGACCGTGACATCCTTTGCGCAGGTGCGGAGCCACACCTGGACCCGCGAGCCCGATTGCCCCCACCCGGCCACGTTCGCCCCGCGCACCTCCAGCACCCGCACCCCGCCGAGGGCGAACTCCACCAGCGCCACCGGTGCGGTTGCGGTCCAGGTCAGCGTGCCCGTCGCGTCGGCCCGCGCCGGTCCCACCACCCAGGACGTGACCGCGCGCGCGACGGGCGGCTCGCCCACGCGGAGCACGGGGCGCAGCTCCCCGCTCGCCCCGGGCGCCGGGCGGAACGACCGCGGGAGGTGGTTCGAATCGAGTTTGAGGTCCGGAACCGGAACGAAGTCGCGGAGCGCGTCGGCCGAGAAGTCGATCAGCCCGTTGTGCCCGACCGCGTCCACGGTCACCCGGGCCGGGCGGAGCGCGTACACCGCGTCCGGTTCGCCCTTGCCGGTCCCGAACGCGACCCGCGGGAACCGCAGCACCGGTTGCCGCGTGAGCGGGCGCCACGGCGCGCACTCCAGAACCACGAGGAACCGCCCGGTCGTCGGCCCCTGGAAGTCGAGCCGCAGGGCCCGCATCCCGCCCTTCTCCGATGCGAGCTGCCAGTCCTTCAGGGAAGGCGGCGCGGCGAGCACATCGGGCGCCCGGACCGCGAGCCGCAGCACCTCCAGTTCCGCGGGTATGTCGAACCGGAGGTTCGCCACCGTCCCCTGCTCGACCCGCACGAGGTACGCCGCGTTCAACTCGGCCCCGCTGTCGGTCACGTCCCAGATGCACGCCTCGCGGACCTTCACCACGGCCGCCCCGCCCCCGCCCTCGCGCCACCGCAGGTGGACCTGTTTCGCCGCGCCGAGGTCGGCCTCCAGTACCGTCCGCTGGTCCCGCGAGGCGACGCCCTGGCGCCCGAACCGGCCGACCAGTTGCGGCTGCCGGGCGGCACCGGACAGGGACGCGGAGAGCGCCGCGTCCGCGATTTCGGGCACCCCGAACCGGAGGTCGCGCTCGGACCCGCTCGCGGTCACGTTGGCCGTGAACCGGACCTCGATCTCGTACCGCCCCGGGCCGCCCAGCGGGATCGTGTAGAGATCGGGCCGCGAGGCGCTCGGGAACGCGGCCGCGCCGTTCACGGTCACCCGCTCCAGGCGCGCGTCCCCAAGCGGGAGCGGAACCGCGTTCGAGCCCCCGCGGAACGCGTGCGCGACGAACCGGGCCGTGACCCGCGCCCCGGTCTCATCGACATGGACGTCGTAGGCCGCGGCGGTCAGCGCCGGTGCCGGCCCAGGTGGACGGGCCGCGGCGGCCAGCCGCTCCAGGAGCGCGCGGGGGGTCACGATCTCTTCGCTCCCGTCGGCCGCGGGCACAATAAGAACCGTTGCGGGCGGTTGCGGTTGTGCGGTCAGTTGAACCGAACCGAGTGCGAACCCGAACACCAGAAGGCCCGCAACCGCCGCGCGCGCCCGGCGCAAGCTGATCCCGAAGAGTACCCGGGCCAGGGCCACGGTCGCGGCACAGAGCGCCGGCCACGCGACCCGCGCCCACCACGGCGGCCCCACTTCTGTCGCAACGAGCGCCCCTGTGGTGACACCCACCAGGACCAGGGCCGCAAGCCCCCCCCGACGGGCGGCAACCGTACCGAACGCGACCAACAGCGTGACGAGCACGACCGCCAGCATGTCGGCCGCGCGCACGGCGCCGACCCGCACCCATTCGTCGCCGGACCGGGTGACCAGCGCCGGCGGCCCGCTCGTCAGGGGGCCGCCGAGCAGGGGCGGTTCGTCGGGGGTCGCGTTCCAGGGGCGCGCCGGCCACCCGGGCAGCACCCCGCCGGCGAAGCTCCACCACCGGCTCACGGCCGGGTCGCCCGGA
>DASWYH010000535.1:0-3341 GCA_036405095.1 Gemmata sp.
GCTTGGGGCCGCCGGGCTAGTTCACTTCCATCCGGGCAACCCTGTCCGGCATCCTGACCCACATCCAACGCGACGGGCCGGAGCGCTGCAACGCCCCGGCCCCAACGTGTCGCGCCCTGTGACAGGCCGCTGTCATTCTCCCGCACTCACGGGGAAGGTCAATGGCTGTTGCCCCCGCACAGACCGCGCGCCCGGGCGAGCCGGCCGCAGGGCCGGACCGGGTGCTCCGCACCTGGCGCGCGGACCCGGACCGGTACGTCCGCCGGGTCAAGGGGGGGCGGTTCCAGGCGCGCCCGTACGACCCGGAGACCCGGACCCGGGAGAACCTGGGCACGTTCGCCACCGAGGCCCAGGCCCGGGCCGCGGTCCAGCGGTTCTGGTGGGGCCAGCAGCCGCCGCGCGCGAAGTTCGTGCGGGCGTGCCGCAACCAGTACAGCTTCGGCCGGGGCGAGGCCGCCCGGTACTTCGTGCTGATCCCCACGGCCGCGGCCGATGGGGGGCGCAAGTGGTCCCGGGTGGGCGCGTGGTTCGCCACCGAGGCCGAGGCCGTGGCCGCCCGGGACGCGTTCCTGGTCCAGAGCTTCGGGCGCCTCGTGGCCGCCGCCATGCTGTCCCGCGCGGACACCTCCCGGCGCGCCGGGCGGTACTGACCGATCCCCGACCCCGGAGCCGCCGCCATGCGCACGTTCACGCCCGCACTGCTCGCGCTCGCCCTGTGCGGCGCCCCGTTGTGTGCCCAGCAGCCGCCCCCGAGCATCGACCAACTCGCCGCCGACGTGGTGGGCATCCGCACCAAACGGGCCGAGCTGGAAAAGGCCGAAGCGGAGAAGCTCGGCGCGATCGCGGCCGAGCTGAAGCGCCAGCGCGAGCTGCTCGAAAAGCTCGGGCTCGACACCCCGACCCCGAAACCGCCCGCACCGGTTCCGCCCGTTCCGGTCCCGCCGGTCGATCCGCTCCGCTCGAAGCTCAAGGCCGCGTTCGATGCGGCCCTGGGTGCCAGCGCCGATAAGGCCGAATGGGCGCGCGACCTGGCGGCCCTCTACCGGGCCGCGGCGAAGCTCGCGGCCGACCCGACCCTCGCCACCGCGGGCACACTGCGCGCGAAGCTCAAGGACGCCTCGGCCGCGCTGATCGGGACCGAGGCCCTGAAGGAGGTGCGGCAAGCCGTCGCGGTCGAACTGGCCGCGGTGCTGCCGACCACCGACGCGGACCTCACCGACGCGCACCGCGCGGCCGCGGCGGCGCTGTTCAAGGCGCTGGCCGGGCACCTGGAGGAGCTCGCGAAATGAACCTGGTCCTCGGCCTGATCGCGCTCCTGATCGGCGGCTCGTACCTGCCCGGTGTCGAGCGCTGGTTCCCGGTGCTCGCCGGCCTGATCCTGGCGGGCACGCTGGCCGCGCTGGTGTGTGAGGTCCGCAACGAAATCCGCTGGCAGTGGTGGGGCCTCCCGTGATCCTGTTCGTGACTCTGATCCTGGCACTCACGGCCCACATCTCCGGCGAGGCAAGGTGGGAGCGCGGCGCCCCGTTCTGGCGCTACTTCACCCGTTGCTTCAACCTCGGCGCGTGGGTGAGCGATCCGCTCGGCCGCGCCCTCTTCGTGGGGCTGTGGCTGATTCAGGTGGCGCTCGCTGTGGCGTGGCTCGCGGCCGGGAGCGAGTCGGCCCTCTGGCTCCTGGTCGGCGCCATGTCCGGTGACGTGATGCTGTCCCACGGGCTGCTCGTGTGGCGGTTCCCTCGCGAAATGAACCCGGGGCGCCGAACCGCGCTGCTGTACGTGCCGCTGATCGTGGTTGTGTTCGTGTTGTTCCCGTTCTGCCCCGTCCTGTTCGGCCTCGGGTGGGGCGCGTTCGGCGGGTTCTGGCTCGGGGCGTTTGCGCTCCGGCAATTCCAGGGAGAAAGCGTTGAGCACTGAAGCAACGAGCCCGGACCGCCGCGCGCGGGTCCGCAAGGCGCTGGTGTGGGCCGTGACGGTGCTTCTCCCCCTGGTGCTCGGCACCGGGGTGGGTACACAGGTGGCCCCCACCAGAACCAAGACGGTCGAGGTGGAGAAGCGGGTCGAGGTGCAGACGCCCCGGGCCGATGACGAGCGGCCCCCGATGGGGTGGCAGCGCGACACGGACACGATCGAAACAAACTTCGACCTCGCGAAGACCCTGCACTTCGCGCAGACCCCGGCGGGCAAGGCGGCGCTCGGCGACGAGGACGTGTTCCTTTATCGCGCCGTGCGCAAGGCCGCGGGCCAGGCGGCCCCCTGGTACCCGAACATCAACCAGGGGAACGTGGGCTGCTGCGTCGGGGCGGGCTCGAAACACGGGTGCGACGTGGTCCAGGCGACGGCGATCCTGGGCGGCGCCCCGTTCGACTGGAAGCCGGCCAGCGCGGAGGTCATCTACGCCGGGTCGCGGATCGACGTGGGCAGGGGGCAGATCCGCGGCGACGGCTCCGTGGGCCGGTGGGCGTGCGAGTACCTCGGGGGCGTCGGCGGGATCGTCCCGATGGAGCGGATCGGGTCCACCGACCTGACCGCGTTCAGCCCGGCCCGGGCGCGGGAGTGGGGCTCGCGGGGCGTCCCGGCCGAAGTGGCGGCGGTCGCGAGGCGGCACCCGGTCAAGGGCGCCGCGCTCGTCAGGTCCGCGGTCGATGTGAAGCGGGCACTCGCGCAGGGTTACCCCATCGTCGTGTGCAGTGATGTGGGGTTCGACAACCGCGACGGGTCGGTCGGGACGCGCGACAAGGACGGGTTCATCGGCCCGCGCGGCACGTGGCCGCACTGCATGTGCTTCATCGGCTGGCGCACCGGCGCGCGGCCCGGTGCGCTGTGTCTGAACTCGTGGGGCAACGCGGCCCACCGCGGCCCGGTGTGGCCCGACGATCAGCCGCTCGCCGCGTTCTGGGTCGATGAGGCCACGGTCGGCCGGATGGTAGCGCAAGGCGACTCGTTCGCGCTCAGCGACGTGGCCGGCTTCCCGAAGCGCGTCGTCCCGGTGGACTGGCTGATCCGCGCGCCCGAACCGCGGCGCGACCTGAGACCCGTGCTCGCGCTCGCGTGGTGAGTTCCCCGTTCGCCCGTTGTTCCATCCCCGAGGACCTGCAATGAGAAAGCTACTCGCGCTCGCGGCCCTGGTCGCGTGCGCCTCGATCACCCGGGCCGACGAACGCCAGGCGGACCGCGACCGAAAGGCGCGCGTCGCGCTGGCACTGGCGACGGCCGGTAAGCCCGCGGTTGCCACGGCCCCGGCGCCCCGGGAAGTGGTGGCCCGGGACTACGCGGCCGGCGCGAAGCAAGCGAAAGCGGACGGCAAGCCGCTGGTGGTGCTGGTCGGGCCGGGCGGGGGCGCC
>DASWYH010000536.1:0-4019 GCA_036405095.1 Gemmata sp.
CATGATCGCGACCAACGCGAGCGGCGGGAACGCGTTCCACCACGGCTACACGCGCGACTACGTTGCCGGGCTGGGCGTGGTGTGGGACACGGGTCACGAGTCCTTCGTCGGTTGCCCCTCGGTTCCGTCCGATCCGCCTGAGAGAGTTGATAGCACCCAGAACAACACCGAAGCAGCCGACCAAGCACCAAGGACCGTGGACCGAGGACCGAGGACCGCCGGCCTCACGCGCGAAGTCTCCAAGCTCTTGAATCTGAACGCCGAGCGCATCGCGCTGACCCGCGCCCGCACCACATTCGACCGCTGCGCGTACCAGCTCCACGGCGTTCTGGAAGCGGACGGCCCGAACCTCGCAAAGCTGCTCGTCGGTTCGGAGGGCACACTCGCGGTCGTCACACAAGCCACCCTGCGCACGGTCCCGCTGCCGGGCGGTACGTGCCTCGCGCTGGTTGGCTTCCCGACCCTCGACGCGGCCGTGCGCGCGGGGCTCGCGCTCCGGCGCTCCGGGCCGGTGGCGTGCGACCTCCTGGACCGCCGGCTGCTCTCCCTCACGCGCGGCTCCGGCATCCCGGCGGTCGGCGCCGCGCTCCTCATCGAGTTCGAGGCCGATACCGAGCGCGAAGCCCGCGAGCGCACCTGGGGCGCTGTCGAGACGCTCCAGCGCGAGCACATTCTCCGTGCGCTCGTCGAACCGACCTGCACCCCCGAAGGGGTCGCACACATCCGCGGCATCCGCGCCGCCGCGGTGTCGGGGCTTCACGCCCAGAACGGCCCGCGCCCGGTCCCGTTCGTCGAAGACGTGGGCGTACCGGCCGACGCGCTACCCGAGTTCCTGACCAGCATACAAGACATCCTGAAGCGCTTCGAGGTGAGCGGAACGTTCCTGGTTCACGCGCTGACGGGTCAGGTTCACACGCGCCCGCTCCTCGACCTGACCACCCCGACCGACCGCGCGAAACTGTGGCCGCTCGCGGAGGCCGTCCACGCGCTCGCGCTCGCACTGGGGGGCACCGTCAGCACCCAGCACGGAACCGGGATCGCGCGCACCCCGTGGGTCGAACGGCAGTTCGGCCCGCTCGTGCCGGTGTTCCGCGAACTCAAGCGGATCTTCGACCCCAAGGGCATCTTGAACCCCGGAAAGATCATCGGCCCCGACCCGAGCCGCGAGTCGTGGCCCTTGCGCGAAATCATCAGGAGGCCAGAAACCGGGGACCAGAACCGAGAAACCGAAGAACAAGAAACACGGGCGCCGGAATCGCCCGCTCCCGAACCCGTTCCTGACGCCCGAACCCCGCTTCTCGTCTGGTCAACCCCGCCGGCGACCGAAATCGCACGGTGCAACGGGTGCGGCAACTGTCGCACCCGCACCGCGCCCGAACGCATGTGCCCCACGTTCCGCGCCCGGGGGGACGAACAGGCAACGCCACGGGGTATGGCAAACATGCTCCGTGTGCTAAACGCCCCCGACGCCGCCACGCCGGACGAGGTGCGCGCGGTCGCGGAACTGTGCGTCAACTGCAAGATGTGTCGCGACGAGTGTAGCGCGAAGGTCAACATCCCCAAGCTGATGCTCGAAACGAAAGCCCAGAGGCACGCGGAACACGGTCTGGAGCGCGGCGACTGGGTTCTGGCCCGTGCGGAAAGCTTGGCGACCATCGGGAGCAGTTTCGCGCCGCTCGTGAACGCGATGTTGGGCCGGCGCTCGGTGCGATGGCTGCTCGAAAAGTTCGTGGGGCTTTCGCGACAAAGGCGGCTGCCCGCGTTCCACCTGCGCACGTTCTTCCGCCGCGCCCGGGGGCTGGGCCTCACGCGCAAACCGAAACTCACCGCCGCACCCGGAAGTGCTCCCCGGGTCGCGCTCTTCGCCGACGTGTTCGCAGCGTACAACGATCCCCTGATTGGAATCGCCGCGGTCCGCGTGTTGCAGCACCACGGGGTCGAGGTCCACGTGCCGGCGCGCCAGGTCGGGAGCGGGGTGGCGCCGCTCGCGAAGGGCGATATCGACAGCGCGCGCGAACACGCCCTGCGCAACGTCCGCGTGTTCGCCGACCTGACCCGGCAGGGCTTCAAGATCGTCTGTTTGGAACCGACCTCGGCACTGATGCTCACCCAGGACTACCTCGACATCCTCGACGACCCCGACGCGCGCGCGGTCGCGTCCCACACGGTCGAACTCACCACCTACCTCGGCGAGATGCACGCGGCGAAGCGGCTCCGCACCGATTTTCGCGCCCTTGATGTCGCACTCGGGCACCACGTCCCGTGCCACATGAAGGCCCTCCGCCGCGCGATCCGCGGGCCGGAACTGTTAGCGCTCGTTCCGGGGGTGAGCGTGCATACGATAGACGCGGGCTGTTCGGGGATCGCCGGGACGTGGGGCCTGAAGGCCGAAAACTTCGAAACGTCGCTGGCGGCCGGCGCCGGGATGCTCGCGGAGCTGAACCGCCCACGGGTACTGTTCGGTTCGACCGAGTGCAGCGCGTGCCGGATGCAAATGGAACAGGGGAGCGGCAAGCGCACGCTGCACCCGATCCAGTACCTCGCTTACGCCTACGGCCTGCTGCCCGAACTGGAAGAGCGGTTCCAGCGCCCGCTCGGCACGTTGGTTAGCGATTGACGCACCGATTGCCGACCGCGCCCCGCGTGGTCCAACCCCAAAAGCACCATGACACTCACCGTGAAGCTGTTCGCCGCGCTGCGCGACCTTTCAGGTTCCGATACTGCTGAAGTCGAGTTACCCGACGGAGCAACCGTCGGCGACCTCCGGCGCGAGATCGGGAAACTGCTGCCCCTCGCGCGCACCCTCCTGATGCGCTCGGCGATCGCCGTGAACCACGATTCCGCGGAGAACGAACGTGTCCTCAGCCCAACCGACGAATGCGCCCTGATTCCACCCGTGAGTGGCGGTTAGGCGGTATACTGCCAACATGTTCCGACTCACCCACGACCCGATCGACTTCAGCGCACTCACGGAGCGCGCGCGAAGCCCGCACTGCGGGGCCGTGGTGCTGTTTCTGGGCACCGTGCGCGACCTCACCGGCACGCAAGTGACCGTTTTCCTGGAGTACGAAGCCTACGCCCCGATGGCGGAAAAGAAGCTGGCCGAGATCGAAGCCGAGGCCCGCAAGAGGTGGCCGGTGGGCGAGATCGCGATCGTTCACCGGCTCGGGCGCCTGGAAGTCGGCGAGGTGAGCGTCGCGGTAGCCGTGAGTTGCCCGCACCGCGGAGATGCGTTCGACGCCTGCCGGTACGTCATCGACACGCTGAAAGAAGTCGTGCCCATCTGGAAAAAGGAGAACGCGCCGGACGGAACCGGAGAGTGGGTACATCAATCGAAGTAGTGTTTTCGTGGCACGGGCTCGGTAGCCTGTGCTGGTCTCGCCTCCCAACACACCACAGGCCGTGTGCCTGCGCCACGGAAGACCGACCATGAGCGATTTGCCGACGATTTACCTCGCACGCCACGGCGAAACCGAGTGGTCGAAGTCCGGTCAGCACACCGGGCGCACAGACCTCCCCCTCACGGGTCCAGGCGAAGAGTCGGCCAAGAAACTGGGCACACGGCTCGCCGGCATCACGTTCGACCACCTGTTCACCAGCCCGCTGACGCGCGCCCGCCGGACCGCGGAACTCGCCGGTTATAATCCCGTTGTGGACCCCGATTTGCTTGAGTGGAACTACGGGGACTTCGAGGGGCTGAAGAGCAAGGAGATCGCCCTCAAACGGCCGGGGTGGAACCTCTTCCGCGACGGCGCCCCCAACGGCGAAACGCCCGCCGAAGTGACCGCCCGAGTTGACCGGCTCGTCACGAAACTGAAAGGGCTGCACGGGAACGTGATCTGCTTCGCCCACGGCCACATCCTCCGCGTGATCGCGGCCCGCTGGATCGAGTACCCGGTGACACTCGCAACGTCCATGCTCCTGAGCACTGCGACGCTCAGCATCCTGGGGTTCAACCACCACAACCTTGCCGAACCCGCGATCCAAGTTTGGACCAGTTGACAACACGCGCTGAGCGA
>DASWYH010000537.1:0-1655 GCA_036405095.1 Gemmata sp.
GCGGTTGATCGCGAGCGCGGTCACCGCGTCCGGGTGAGCCGCGAGCGCGGGGCATTCGGTGCGGTCCGACCCGCGGACGATGCGCACCTTGCCGCTCTGCGTCCCCGCGACGATGAGCGAGTCGTCGGGCACGACCGCGAGCGCCAGAACCGGGTCGCCCGGGTTCGGAGCGGTGCCGAGGAGTTGCCCCCTCGCCGTGTCGAGCACGTGGACGGACCCGCTCCGCCCGCCGGCGGCCACCACGGTCCGCCCGACCGCGAGCGCGTCCACGCTCGCCAGCCCCAGCGTCTTGCCCTCGAGCCAGTTGCTCCAGGTGGTGCGCACCGCCTTTGTGCCCGGGTCGAACGAGTACACGTTGGACGAGCCGACGACCGCCCAGAGCGGCCCCTCGGTGCGGTCGGCGCTCGGGCCGAACCGCGGGCACCAGGTGATGTCCTTGACGAGCGCCGCGCCGGGAACGGGCGTGTCGGGTTCCCAACCGATGATCCCGGGCGGTTGGGCGGTGACCGCGAGCCACCCCTCCGGGGCGAGCGCGATTCCCGGGCGCCCGTTCCCGCCCGAAGAGGCGAACCGGGTCGCGCGCGCCGACACGCCGGCCGCACCCGTGAGCAGATCGCGGTGGCCCCCGATCGGTTCCGTGAGCGCGGCGACCCGGTCGCCGGGGCCGAACGTGGCGGCGTCCAGCGGCACCGCGTTGAGGCACGCGAACTTCTGCGCCGCGGGCGGGTGAAACGACCACCGGCACAACTGCTCGTGACCCGTGGCGAAGAGCGTGTTCCCGTTGCCCGACCACCCGACCGCGATCGGCCCCGTCCCCTTCACCGTGACCGTTCCCACGAGCCGGCACGAGGCGAGTTCCCACACCCGGAGCGTGCGGTCCGCGTCCCCCGAAGCGGTCGCGGCGAACGCCCCCGACGGGTGAACCGCGATCGTGCGGACGTTCTCCTCATGAACCCCGCGCCCCAGCTCACGGGTCACGAACCGGTCGAGCGGCGCCAGGGCGACGGGGTCGTACACGTCCAGGTTCCGGCGGTCCCCGGCGAGCAGCGCGCCGGACCGCGCGACCGCGAGCCGGCCCACGGTCGCGTTCGGGGCTGCGGGCAGCGGCTTGTGGTCCGCGGTCCAGCGGCGCAGCTCGTGCGCGTCGCAGGTGACCAGTTCCCCGGTGCCGAGCACCGCGAACGACGTGATCGGCGCTTCGGCCGACGGTTCCAGTTTGGTGAGCAACGTTCCGCTCGTGGCGTCCCACGCGAACACCGGCTTCTCGGGGCGGCACAGGCCGTACACCGTTTTCCCGTCCCGGGACACGGCGAGTTCTTCGACCGGGGACGTGGACGCCTTCCACCGCCCGGCCTCTTTGCCCCCCGGGCGGTTGAGATCGAACCGGATCACCTGCGAGCTGCGCGTCCCGACGAAGAGCTGCGAGCCGTCCGGGCTGAACGCGAGCGCGCGGACGCTGTCCGGGCACCCGCGCAGGGCGCCGTCGGGGGCGCGGACGAACCCGGCGGTGAACGCGAACTCGCGCTCCGCGCGCCCGGTGGCCGGGTTGATGAGTCGGACGGACGCGGACAGCGGCGCCCAGGCGAGGAACTGGCCGATCGCGACCCACCCGGTCCGCGGCTGGGTCGCGACGGCCGACGCGGTGAACCCCTTTT
>DASWYH010000538.1:0-12042 GCA_036405095.1 Gemmata sp.
CGTCGCGGCTCTCGTCCAGGAGCTGGAACAGCGTCGGCGTCTGGACCGTGGGAACGAGGCTCAGGCTGAGGTTGCGGAAGCCGTCCTGGAGGTCGAAATAGGCGTCGAACTCGTCCTTTGTGAGCTTGCCATCGGTGTTGCGGTCGGCCGCGTCGAGGATCACGCGCACGAACTGGAACTGCACCGCGTTGGGGCCGTTCAGATCCTTCTCCTCGATGTGCTTCTTGTCGCCGGCGGCCTGCGTGAACAGGTAGGAGTATTGCTGTTTCAGCGCCGCTTGAGCGAGCCGCGCGCCGGGGCTGAACGCCCACAGGTCGATGGGCTGGCGGCCGACGCGGAGCGTGAGCCGCCCGTCTTCGCCGTGCTTGATCTTGAACCCGCGGGCCGTGGCGGACTTCTCGTCACCCAGCTTCGCGACGCAATCGCCCGGTTTGGTCGCGAGGGAGAGGGTGAGTTCGAGGTCCGGCGCGCCGGTGCGCCACACGTCGAGTTCTTCCCCGTCGAGGTTCCCGTTTTTGTCGGTGTCGAGCGCGGCGAACGTGAGATCGTCGAACCCGGATTCGCTCTTCGTCAGTTCAAAATCGCCGTCCTTGTCGTACTTCTTGATGACCTGCTGCGTGATCGTGCCGGGGACGCGCCCGGTGTCGAATATGACCACCGTCTGCGCCGCAGCCGGGACCGGATACCTCCCGTTGGGTTGGATCGCCAGGGCGGGGCGCCGGGCGTTCGGGTTTCGCCCGAACAGTTGCGGGGCGAGTTCCTGTATGCTGAGGCACTCGTCCTCGTCCTCGTCGCGGCTGGCGAGTAACTTTTCGACGGCTTTCACCTCGTCGCGGGTCAACGACCCGTCGCTGTTGGCGTCCATCAGCGCGAAGAGGGATTCGGTGACCGTGACGTTCTGGTAGTTGTTCGGCTGGACCGGCATCGCGCGGACCAGTTGCGCTGTGGAGAGCGGGTACGCGGTAACGAACTCCTCGAACGACACCTTCCCGTCACTGTCCAGGTCGAGTTGCGCAAGGGTCGGGGCGTTCCCGGCCGTTGGTTGGTAGAGCCCGTTTTGCAACAACTGAACGAGGCCCCGATCGGAGAAGGCGTAGGTCGTTTCTTTCGCGTTCAGGGTGCCATCGCCGTCACGGTCGAAGTAATCGAACGCGGTCCGGAGCCGGCTGCGCCAGCTTTCGCCGAGCGATTTGCCGTCTTGCAGGACCGTCACCTGAACGCGCAGCGGGCGCAGGTTGGTGAAGATCAGGACTTCGTAGGTGTCGTTGAACTTGGGCGCGGTGAACTTCGGTTTGGCCGGCCGGGGCGCCGGCGCCACGGTCGGCGCTTCGGGCACGGCCAGCGCGCCTCCGGCGAGCGCGGTCAGTGCCATAAGGGCGAGCAGCCCTCGCCTTCCAAGTGGGGAATGGGTTGCGTTCACGCGAGCACCTCCGTGACGGGCTTCGCGCCCTTGTCCACGATGCGGATCGGCCGGCCCACGTTCGACATGTTCTGCTTCTCGAAGTCGATCCCGAGCGCGGAGCACACCGTTGCGAGCATGTCCACCGTCGGGGTGACGCGCTCCTCGACGGTGGTTCCGTCCTTGCTCGTCTTCCCGACCGCCTGACCGCCCTTGATCCCGCCGCCGGCGATGACCGTGCTCCACGCGTTCGGGAAGTGGTCGCGGCCCTTGCCCTGGTTGATCTTCGGGGTGCGCCCGAACTCGCCCATCCACACGATGGTGGTGGTTTCGAGCAGCCCGCGGTCCTTCAGGTCGTCCATCAGGGCGCCCCAGGCGGCGTCGAGGGTGCCGCACAGCCCTTTTACGAGGTCGAAGTTGTTGCCGTGGGTGTCCCAGTTGCCGAGCGTGACCTCAACAAAGGGGACTCCCTTTTCAACGAGCCGGCGGGCCAGCAGGCACCCCTGACCGAACAGGTTGCGCCCGTACTTGTCGCGGGTGGAGTCCTTCTCGGCGGTCAGGTCGAACACCTTGCCGCCCTCGGACTGCATCAGCCGCACCGCCCGGTCGTAGGCCGCCGAGTGGCTCTTGACGACGGACCCGGGGCGCTGGTTGGCGAACTCCTCTTGCATCTCGCGCAACAGGTCGAGCCGCGCGCCGGAGGTCGCGGGGTCGACCTCTTTCGGGCGCTCCAGGTCGGCGACCTTCAGCGCCGCATCAAGGTTCGCGCCCTGGACATTGTTGTTGAACTGGTTGTCGCCAACGATGAGCGGTGCGTAAACCGGTCCGAGGAACCCCGGGCCGAACGCCTCCTGTGAGAAGAACCGCTGCGGGGCGACGCTGATGAAGTTCGGGAGTTCGGCTTTCGGGTCGCCGAGTTCCTTCGACACCAGCGACCCGATGCTCGGGTACTGGATGCCGGCGAACCCCGGGAGCTGGCCGGTGCGCATGAGATAGGTGCCGCGGGCGTGGTCGCCCTCCTTGGTGGACATGCCGCGCAGCACCGCGAGGTTCTTCCCGTGCTTCGCGATCCTCGGCAGGTGTTCGCCGATTTTGAGCCCCGGCGCGGCCTCGATCTCTTTGTAAGGGCCGCCGTTCTCGTGTCCGACCTTCAGATCCCACAGGTCGATGGTAGACGGCCCGCCGCTCATCCACAGCAGGATGCACGACCGCTTCGGTTTCACCTTCTTCTCTTCTGCGGCACGGGCCAGACGGCCCATCCAGCCCGACATCGACACCGCCGTGCTCACCGCGCCGACGCGCAACAGGTGGCGGCGATCCAGTGGAGCGCGGAGCGCGGAGTGCGGAGCGCGGAGTGAAGAACCTGAAGCGGACATAAGCGAACTCCTGATGAATGAAAGGTGCTCATTGTCAGTTGCGTGCCGTGCGAATCGAGGCGACGACCATTGCGGTGATTTCGTTGGCCTCGCGTTGAAGGTCGCCGAGCGCCTCGGCCGCGACCATTCCCGATTCGCAGAGCAGATCGAGCCAGTACGCGCATTCGTCGGATTCTTCTTCCACGATGCCGAGCTTCGCGCAGAACTCGGCTCGGGACCGGCCGCGCTGGGCGGCCCGGTAGTTCGCGCCAACGGATGTTGCTGCGCGAAGGATTTGTTTCGCGATCACCTCGCCGGCGCGGGTGTTCGGCAGGGCATCCGCGAGCCTCGTCACGCGCAGGGCGAATTGCTTGGTGCGGGTGCGGAGCGTGTTGTCGTTGTGCATCGAGTAAATCCTTAACGAATGAGGTTCGCTAGAATGTACTCTCGCTAGTGTGCGGCGCAAGTGTTACTTTTGCGTTTTCCTGGTCCGGTCATTTATTCCGTCCGTCTTTGCTTTCGTTCCTGTCTTCTGCTTTCGTTCCTGTCTTCTGCTTTCGTTCCGAGTTCCGCGTTCCGAATTCCGCGTTGGGTCAGTGGTTGAACAGGAACTCAGGGCTGTTGAGCAGCACCCAGAAGACATCGGCGAGGGCTTGCTTCTTGTCGCCCTTCGCGCCGCCGCGGTCGACGTAGCTCGCAAACTTCTCCAGCTCTTCCGGGGTGGGGTTCCGGCTGAACGCGGTCAGGAACAGGTTGCTCACGCGCTGCTTCGTGTCCCAGCCCGGCA
This sequence comes from Gemmata sp., assembly GCA_036405095.1. Lineage (GTDB taxonomy): Bacteria > Planctomycetota > Planctomycetia > Gemmatales > Gemmataceae > Gemmata. The sequence goes on from DASWYH010000538.1 coordinate 3,542, forward strand.
TGTTGGCAACGGCCGCGAGGATCTCGCTCTTGGCGAGGTCGGTCTGGTCGCCGATGAACTTGCCGTTCATCAGCATCAGAGCTTGGAGGATCGTGGTGTTCGTCTCGGTGGCGCGCTCGGTGTTGGCGAACTGCACGAGGAACTGGCTGCGCGGGTTGTTGGGCTGAACGAAGCCGAAGTTCTGCTGGTTCCGCATGAACGCCGGCTCCCGGAACCCGGTGGCGGCGACCATCGTATCGAACAGTTGCGCCGGGGACATGCCCTTCAGGCTCATCTTCGCGAACCGCCGCGGGTCGGTCTGTCCCGGGTGCGACATCCGGCTCGTCAGTTGGTACGCCTTCGAGCGCGTGATCCCGCGGATGAGCACCCGGTTATCGAACCCGCTATCGGCGAACGCGTTGCCGAGTTCCCGGAGCAACTCGGGGTGACTCGCCGGGTTGTTCTCGCCCGGTTCGTCCACCGGATCGACGATCCCGATGCCGAAGAAGTGCGCCCACATCCGGTTCGCCATGTTCTTCGCGAAGTACGGGTTCTTGGCAGTCGCGAGCCACTCCGCGAGCTCCTGCCGCGGGTTCTTCTCGTGCGACCAGTTCGGGGCGGTGCCATCGAAAAACGTGGCGCTCACCCGGCGGTCGGTGCCCATCACGCCGATGGTGTTTCGATCGGACTGGGGCTCGATCGGCCCGACGAACCCGGGGCGAGGCCCATTAAGCGGGTTCAGCTCGGCGAAGAACGCGGCGAACTGCCAGAACTGGTCACGGGTGTACGGCGCGAACGGGTGGTCGTGGCACTGCGCGCATTCGAGCTTCATCCCGAGGAACAGGCGGCTGACGCTCGAACCCATGGCCTCAGGCTTGCCCTCGTTCGCGGAGTAGAACCCGACGATGTTGATCCCCTCGGGGTCGTTGCCGGTGGCCTGCACGAACCGGAACATCGGGTTCTGGGTGTTGACGTTCATCTTGACCGTCAGCAACCGCTTCACCACCTGATCGGCCGGGGTGTTCTCGCGGAACCGGTCGCGGAGCCAGTTCTCGAACTGCCCCCCAAACTGAGCCAGTTGGAAATTGGTTGTTGTTTGCGGGAGCCACTGCGCCCGGGTGACCGCGGCGAAGTAGTTCGCGTGCCCGGGCAGCGCGAGAAGGTGCTCCACCAATCGCGCGCGCTTGTCGGGCGCCTGGCTGTCCAGGAAGTCGCGGACCTCGGCGACCTTCGGCGCGCGGCCGATGAGGTCGAGGTACACGCGGCGCACGAACTCCGCGTCGTCGGTCCGCTCAGCCGGGACGATCCCGCGGGCCTCCCAATCTCTCGTGAGGTGGGAATCGATCAGCTCGGCAATGGCGTCCGCCGGCTCGCGAACGGGTTTCGGTTTCGGGGCCTCTTCGGCGGCGGTCCCGAGACTCGGGAAACAGAGCGCAGCAAGGACGGTGGCGATTCGAAGGCGCGCGGGCATAGGTGCTCCTCGATTCCGCGGCGGAACCCGGTGATGATCTGGAGAGGGAGACGGGCATGCGAACGTAAATTAACTCAGTAGTTTCAAGTGGTCAGTGATCAGTGGTTAGTGTGGAGCGACGCCCATGCCGTGTGTTTTTCAAACCCCGGGGTTTGCTTTTTGTCTTCTAAGCTCACTGACCACTTGAAACTCAAGAACTCAACAACCTGCTCTTCAGGGAGAGATCGGTGTCCAATCACTTCTTCGTGCGTTTGAGCACGAGCTTGGCGTTATTTGAGTCCTTTTTCTCGGCCGCGTCGAACCGCGTCGGGCGGTTGTTCCCCTCGCCCAGATAGACGACGACCACGAGCGCCTCTTTCTCGACTTTAAAAATTGCCTCATTGGTCACGCCCGACGGCGGCTTTCGCAGCATCTTGAAATCGAGGATCTTGGGGTCGGTGCTGGGGTCGAGCGAGGTAATTTCGCCGTCCCCGAACTTCCCGAAGCTGAACTTCGTGCCCTGGATGGTCACCGGCACCTGTTCGTCCGCGGGCAACTCGCGGGCCTCGCCGTTGACGACCCACGAAACGACGATCCAGTCACCCTCAACGGCCTTGAGTTCCTTTTTCGCGGCTTCGTTCAAATCGGCGGCTACCAAAGACGCGAGCACCGCGGCGGTAAACATGTCTGGCCCCGAGTTGAGGGTCGTGTGAGGTGTCGGGTGGAGTGTACACCCGACGCGAGCCGAACACAATCGACCGGTTGTAACAGTTTTGTTGCGCGTGGTTGCGTGTTCCTTGCGAGGAACCGCGGCCACATCCTGCGCCGCGCTCGCGACCCTGTTCTGACGCTGGCCGCTTGCGGCCGTTTCACCGCGGCGGTACGGTGAACTCACCATGACGCTACTACTCGCTACGCTCGTTGCGCTCGGGACTGCCCCAATGGGTTCCTTCCCTGTTGCCCGCGCGCAGCCGAAAACCGATTACCCCGCGCTGAAACAGCGGCTCCAGCGCGGCAACTTCGCCGAAGCCCTCGCCGGGTACGACGAACTGGCGAAGAACGAAAAGTTGCCGCTCGCGTTTCTCGGTCAAGCCGCGTGCCATCGCGCCCAGGGCGAGTACACGAAGGCCCTCGACGCGCTCGACGCGGGGCTGAAAGCGCACCCCGAGAATGCCGACCTGCTCGCCGCTCGTGCCGATCTCCTTTTCGCGCTGGGCCGGTGGGATGATGCCGTCAAGGACGCCGACGCTGCAATCAAGAAGACCCCCGCGCACTTCCTCGCGCGCTGGGTACGTGCCCGGTGGCACCGCGACAAGGGTGACCTCGCCGGCGCCGACAAAGAGATGCGGTGGTTCGTCAAGTCCTACTCGGATGCGGCGGTCGCGGAAAAGGAAATCACCGATCCCGAGAGGCTGCTCATCGTCGCCCAGGCCGGGATCGAGAACGCGACCACGCACGCGAAGCACGAGCAGTTCAAATTCATCCTGCAAGAGGTGCTGCGCGACGCGCTGAAGGCCGACCCCGATTTCTGGCCGGCCGAGCACCTGGGCGGGAGCCTGCTCCTCAGCAAGCACAACCGCGCGGAAGCGGCGAACGCTTTCGACGCCGCCCTCAAGATCAACCCCAAAGCCGTTGAGGCGTTGGCGGGGAAAGGGGCGCTTGCGCTCGAACGCATGGAGTTTGCCGAGGCCGAGCGCCTCGCGGACAGCGCCCTCAAGGTGAACCCCAGATCCCCCGCCGCGCTGCGCCTGAAGGCCGATGTGCGGCTCGCGGAAGCGGATGCCGCCGGCGCAGAAAAGCTGCTCCTCGCGGCGAAGGCGATCAACGCGCGCGACGAATCCACACTGGCGCGCCTCGCCGCGCTCCGGCACCTCGCGGGCGACAATGCGGGGGTGGCCGCCGTCGAAAAAGAGGTTCTCGCGTTCGATGAGAAGCCGGCCCCGTTCTTCACCGAACTCGGCACCATATTGAGCGACTCGAAGCAGTTCCAGACGGCCGCGGAGTGCTTCGAGAAGGCCAGCGCCCTGCGCCCGGCGCTCCCGGGCGCGAAGGCCGGGCTCGGGCTGCTCCTGTACATCCAGGGCCGTGAGCCGGAGGCGCTGGCCGCGCTCAAGGCCGCAATGAAGGCCGACCCGTTCAACGTCAAGGTCGATAACGCGCTCAAAGTCCTCGAAGAACTCGCGGAGTACGCGACCACCGAAACGGAACACTTCGTCATCCGGTTCGACAAGAAGAATGACAAGGTGCTCGCGGCGTTCCTCGGGGACGTGCTCGAAGAGACCTTCGCCGAGCTGGTGAAGCAGTACGGGTTCACGCCGCCGGGCAAGTTACTGGTGGAGGTGTTCGCCCGGCGGCAGATCTTCAGCGGGCGCATCGCGATGCTCCCCGGTATCCCCGGGGCCGTTCAGGGTGCGTGTACGGGCCAGCTCCTGGCGCTCCCGTCGCCACGCGCTGACGGTGGCGCGAAGGCGTACAACTGGGCGGTTGTCGTCCGACACGAACTGACGCACGCTTTTAACCTCCTTCAGACCGCGCACCGCGCGCCGGTGTGGCTCACGGAGGGGCTGGCGGTGCGCGCCGAGAACACCAGACGGTTCGGCCCGGTGGCGCAACTGCTCCGCGAGCGGCTCGCGCTCGGGACGGCCCTGGACCTCGACACCATTTCCCGCGCCTACAAGCGGTTCAACCGGCCCGCCGATGTGATGCTCGCGTACTATCAGGGGCGCCTGTACGTCGAGTACATCGCCAAGAACCACGGCGAAGCGGGCCTCGCGAAGTTGCTCGACGCTTACAAAACGGGCGCGGACACCGAGCGCGCGCTGAAGACGGCTCTGGGCACCGACAAGGCCGCGTTCGAGGCCGGCTACCGTAAGTACCTCGGCTCCGTGGTCCGGGCGGTTGCCCCCCGCCGGCCGGATGCGCCGATGACGTTCGCCGAACTCGAAGCCGCACACAAAAAGGCGCCCGGCGACCACGACATCGCGGCCCGGCTCGCCGGCGAGTACCTCCGCCGGGACCGCGCGGACGACGCGAAGAAGCTGCTGGAAGCTGTTCGTGCGAAAGAGAAGGGGCACCCCGGCGCGTGTGTTGTTCTCGCCCGGCTGCTGAAACGGGCGAAGGACGAGGCGGGCGCGAAAGCCGTGCTTGAAGAGGCGGCGAAGGCGAACCCCGAGGACGGGCGCGTGCTGTTCGAACTCGGCAAACTCTGTTTCGAGCTGAAGGACTACGAGCTCGCTGCGGCGGCCTTCGAGCAAGGGCGGAAGGCCGCTCCGGGTGAAGCGGACTGGCTCGAACAGCTCGCCCGCGTTTACGACCTCGCCAAGAAGCCCGAGTTGCTGGCCGGGGTGCTTTCGGAAATGACCGTTGCGAACCCCGACGACATACAGCTTTGCCTGCGGCTGGCGAAGCTGCACGCCAACGCCAACCGCCACCCGGATGCGGAGCGCGCCGCCCGGCGGGCGCTTCACATTGATGTCCTCAACGCCGAGGCAAAGGAGCTGCTTTTCGCAGCGCTACTGGCCCAAAAGAAGGACAAAGAACTGGAAGCCCTCCGCAAGCGGTACGAATAGGGGCGCCAAGAATCGGGGTGGCCGATGCCCCGGGGTGGCGCCAAGAATCGGGGTTGCATCTCTTAGCCCACGGTCAGCGCAGCGCCACCCTGGGAACTCCACGCCACCGTGTTGGTTGCGGCCCGGCGGCGCATACAATCCTAACGTCTCGAACCTCTCTTCCGGAGCCCCCGCATGCGTTCCCTCTCGCGTCGCGACTTCCTCGCCGCCTCCGCCGCCGCGCTCCTGCCGAAACTCGCCGGCGCCGCCGAGCCCTCCGAGCTGTTCAAGATCTCGCTCGCGCAGTGGTCGCTGCACCGCGCCTTCTTCGGCCAGAAGGGGGTCGATAAGCTCGACCCGCTCAAGTTCGCCGAGATCAGCGCCAAGACCTACGGCATCCACGGCGTCGAGTACGTGAACCAGTTCTACAAGGACAAGAAGAAGGACGGCGCGTATCTCACCGACCTCAAGAAGGTCGCCGACGACAACAAGGTGACCAGCGTCCTCATCATGTGCGACGGCGAGGGCAACCTCGGCAACCCGGACGAGAAGGCCCGCAACCAGGCCGTCGAGAACCACAAGCGCTGGGCGGAGTGGGCCAAGTTCCTCGGGTGCCACAGCATCCGCGTCAACGCCGCGAGCGACTGGAAGAAGGGGTTCGCCGAAACGCAGAAGCTCGCGGCCGACGGGCTGCGGAAGCTCACCGAGTTCACCGCCACGCTCGGCATCAACACCATCGTGGAGAACCACGGCGGGCTGTCCAGCCACGGCGAATGGCTCGCCGGGGTGATGAAGCTGGTCGACAACAAGCGGTGCGGCACGCTGCCCGACTTCGGCAACTTCAACATCGGGAAGATCGAGGGCGTGAAGGAAACCGCCTACGACCGCTACAAGGGCGTGGACGAACTCATGCCGTTCGCGAAGGGCGTGTCCGCCAAGAGCCACGACTTCGACGACAAGGGCAACGAGACGCACACCGACTACCGCAAGATGCTCGACATCGTGGTCAAGAAGCACAAGTACCACGGCTTCATCGGGATCGAGTACGAGGGCGGTAAGGTCGGCGAAGGCGAAGGGATCAAGCTGACGAAGAAGCTGCTCGAAACGGTTCGCGCCGAGCTGGCAAAGGGCTAGAATAATAGGTGCCCCGGCCTCAGCGCAGGGCCATAACGGAGGCTGACGCCAGGGCAACACACCACACCACCCCCGGTCTCAAGGCCGGGGGGCGCCGGAGCGAACGATGCCCCTTTACGTTTACGAAGTGGTGCTCGCCGACGGTACCGGGGGCGAGCGGTTCGAGGTGCTCCAGAAGATGGCCGACGCGGCACTCACGGCGCACCCGGAAACGGGTGCGCCGGTGCGCCGGGTGTTCGCCGAGGCCAACGCCCCCCGAACCTGGACCGACGCCCACGGGAAGGCCGCAATGGGCGACAGCAACCTCGCCTCGAAGGGCTTCACCAAGTATGTGAAGACCGACGCCGGCACCTACGAGAAGGCCGCCGGGACCGGGCCGAACAAGATCCAGCGCAAGTAACGCGGCCCCGGCCCCGTGCATCCAACGGCCATGAAAACCCAACTCGTTGTTTTGGCGCTGGCTCTGGTCGCCCTCATTCTTTTGGCGGCTCTGGTGTTTCGCGTGCCGGTGCTCCCGGCACCGATCGCCGAGCGGGAGGGCAAACCCGTGGGCGGCAACAAGGTCGTGAAGACGGACGCGGAGTGGCGGGCACAACTGACCCCCGAGCAGTACGCGGTGACCCGCCAGCAGGGGACCGAACGCGCCTGCACGGGCGCGTTCTGGAACACCAAGGACGACGGCGTCTACGTGTGCGTGTGCTGCGACCAGCCGCTGTTCAGCTCGCTTAGCAAGTTCGATTCGGGCACCGGGTGGCCCAGCTTCAAGGAACCCGTGACCGAAGACAACGTGAGCACGAGAACCGACCGCGGGCACATGATGGTGCGCACGGAGGTGCTGTGCAGCCGGTGCGATGCGCACCTGGGACACGTGTTCCCGGACGGCCCGCCCCCGCACGGCTTGCGCTACTGCCTCAATTCCGTGGCGCTCAAGCTGGTCCCCCGGTTCGCGGTTGACGAAACCCGCTGAGCGCTCGTCGCGCGCTCGGAAATCCGTCGCGCAAAGAACGCCAACACTCGGTACAATACCCGCATCCTGATGCCGGGGCGCCGAGGGTGTTGCCATGCTGGTCGGTCAGCAGATTGGCCCGTTCGAGATCGAGTCGGAACTCGGCAGCGGCGCGATGGGAACGGTCTACAAGGCGAAGTTCCACCGCAGCGCGGAGAAGGTCGTCCCGGTCGCGCTCAAGGTCGTCGCCCTCGGGCTGCTCGGGAACGAGGGCGCGATGGCCCGGTTCGACCGGGAAGCCAACATCCTCAAACAGCTCAAGCACCCGAACATCGTCAGGCTGATCGCGCACGGGAAGATCAACAAATCGAACCCGTACATCGCGATGGAGTTCATCGACGGGGAGCCCCTCGACCGGGTGCTCGCGCGCCGCGGGAAGCTCGGGTGGGAGGAGGTCGCCGCATACGGCAAACAGCTCGCCGAGGCGCTCCAGTACGCACACGACAAGGGCATCATCCACCGCGACCTGAAGCCTTCGAACCTGATGATCACGAAGGACGGGGCGCTGAAGCTCACCGACTTCGGGATCGCCAAGGACACGGACGTTACCGCCCTCACCGGGGCCAACAGCACCATCGGCACGGCCGCGTACATGTCCCCCGAGCAGTGCAAGGGGGACCGCAACCTGAGCAACAAGTCCGACCTCTATTCCCTCGGAATCGTGTTCTTCGAGCTGCTCACCGGGCGCAAACCGTTCACGGCCGAGACGACCGTCGAAATGTTCCTCAAACACGTCAATGAGAAGGCCCCGCGGATCGGCAAGTTCGCAAACGAGCTGCCGCCCAAGTTCGAGTCGCTCATCCTCCAGTTGCTCGAAAAGGACAAGGACAACCGGCCGGTCGATGCCGCGTGGGTGGCGCGGATGATCGGCGAGATCGAGGAGGACGCGTTCGCGCGCAAGAGCGCGGGGCTGTCGGTGGCCCAGGCCCGCACCGCGAAGCCGGTGAACCAGGCCGGGGACAAAATGGACGCCGCGGACAAGGAGGCCGCCCGCGCGCTCCGGGGTAAGCGAAAGAAGTCCAAAAAGAAGGAGATGGTGCCGCTGCTCGAGCGGAAGTGGGTACACGCGGTCGGGCTGGCTTCGGTGCTCGCCGTGCTGATCGCCGGCGCGTTCTTCGCGCTCCGGCCCGCGTCCGCGGACCGGCTGTACGCGGACTACAAACGGGCCGACACCCCGGCCGCGAAGGCCGAGGCCGCAGCCAAGTACCTGGGCGCTTACGGGGCAAAGGGCGGCGAACGCGCCGACGAGGTCGCCGCGGGGTTCCGTGAGGCCACCGTGCAGGACCGGGAGCGCCAGCTCAGCAACCGCAACGCGGCCCCCGCGCTCCGGAAGCCCGCCGAGGGCGACGATCCGGAGGCCTTCGAACAGGCGATGCAGGCCATC
>DASWYH010000539.1:0-5159 GCA_036405095.1 Gemmata sp.
GTTCCGGCTCGTCCCCGGCCCCGGGGGCGGCGGGGGCGACACGGGCGACCAGCCGCCACGAGTTGAGCCGCCCCTCGTCCAACCGGAACGTGTCGATCACCCGCAGCTTCCACGTCCCGTGGACCGGGCGCGTGAGCAGCGGGCGCAGCGCCGGGACCTCGGCCGCGGAGTACGTCCGGACCAGGTCGTCGGCCGAGCCGCCGGTGTGGTTGTGGAGGGGGACCGCGGTCCCGTCGGGCGCGAGCAGGTCCACGCGCAGGTCCCCGATGTAGGTGTGCGTGATGTCCACCTGGATGCGGAGCTCGTTGATGGTGCCCTGCTCGGGCACCTCGATCGCGCTCTCGATGGCGGTCCCCGCGTCCGGGATCGTGCGGTTGGCGGTCGCCTCGCGGTCGACCACCAGCTCCGGCGCGCCCGCGGCCGCTTGTACGGCCTTGAGCGCGTTCACCTTGCCGTAACCGAACCACAAGCTGAACCCGCTGGCGTCGAAGTCGCCCGGCAGGAACACGGGCGTGTCCGTCGTCAGGGACAGATCCTTGTCGGCCGTGTTCTGGATCACCTGCTTCACCTCGGCCGCCGTCAGCGCCGGGTTCACCGAGAGCACCAGCGCGCAGACCCCGGCGACGGTCGGCGTGGCGCTGGACGTGCCGCCGAAGCGGTCGGTGAACCGCGAGCCGGCGGTGAAGTCGGTGTTGAGCCCGAACCCTTCGTTGTCCGTGGTCGTGATCCCGAGGCCGGGCGGGCTGATCTGGCCCAGGTCGTCCCAGTTGTCCGACGGCGCGCACACGCTGATCTGCCGGCCCCACGAGGAGTACGCGGCCCGCGTCTTGCGGGACGTGCTGGCGCTGACCGTGATCACGTCCGGGTGGGCCGCGATCCAGCGGTCGATCGGCCCGCTGTAGCTGCGGAGGGCGGAGCCCTGGCGGAACCGGTAGGTCCTCGTGTTGGTGAGGTCCTGCACGGGGCAGTTGTTGTTGCCCGCGGCGACGCAGATCACCAGCCCCTTGCCGCGGCGCCCGCCCGTGCGCGCCAGGGCGGCGATCGCGCCCCGCAGCGCGGTGCTCATGGGGGCGTCGGCCGGGCCGTAGCCCCAGGAGCACGAGACCACGTCGGCCAGGGGCGAGACCTTTTGGAACATCAGGATGAAGTGCGCGTCGCTCATGTCGAGCGGGAACCGCACCGCGACCAGTGCGCACCCCGGGGCGACGCCGACCACGCCGGTCCCGTTCCCCTCGGCGACGGCCACGCCCAGGCACGGGGTGCCGTGGTAATCGCCCGACACGAGCGGGCTGGTCGCGGCCCGCGGGCGCACGTCGTCGTCCCAATCGATGCCCGCGCTGATCCCGCTGCCGCGGACGGCCGCGTTGAGCCGCGCGACCACCTTCCCGGCCCCCTGGAAGTCCGGGTGCGCGAGGTCGAACCCGTCGTCGGCCACGGCGACGACCACGTCCCGCCGCCCGCGGGTGATGTCCCAGGCGTCGGCCGCGAAGCACCCGGCCCCGGCGACGAGGTCGGTCCGGGCGGTCGGGGCGTGCAGGTGCCACTGCTGGGGGAACCGGTCGTCCGGGGGGATGAAGGCGAACCGCGTGAGCTGCCGCACCAGGTTCGGCTCGGCGTACTCGACGTCGGCGCGGGTGGCGGCCGCGTTTGCCGCGCGGATCGGGTTCCGCCCGGTCTCGTTCGTGACCCGCACCAGGAACGTCTTGTCGCCCAGCTCCTGCTCGACGACGAGGTGCTCGGCGGCGACGTACTCGCGGATCCGGCTGTCCGGGGTGTCCGGCTTGAACTTGATGAAGAAGCTCTCCGTGATGAGGTACTCGCCCCCCTGCGCCTGCCGGTCCCGGTAAACGTGGTGGATCACGTGGTCGTCCGCCCGAAGCTTGTTCACGCCGGTGTCGCGGTCGCCGACCACGCTGGCGCGGACCAGCCCCGGGGCGGCGCGCTCCGCGGCCCGCAACTCGACCCCCGCGGCCGTCGCGGCTTCGGCCGCGCCCGCCACGTCGTCGGCGTGGATCGTGATCGCGGACTCGTCCCGGCTGACCTCGATCCGCCGCCCGCCCTGCCAGAAGTACGTCGTTTCGGCCATGTTGAGCACCTCGAAGAGAAAGACGCGCCGGGCGAGCCGCAGCGGCTCGGGGCGTTGCGCAGTTGCGTTCGTGCGGGACCGCTCACGGCCCGCCGCGTTCTTCGTGCCCGCCACATCTGCGCGTGTCACAGATTAAGACGCACCCGACCGACGAAAGCGGACAAATTTCCCGGCACGGGAGCCGGCCTTCGGGGTCGCGTCTCGCAGCACAACGAAGGTCCGGCGGGACCGAACCGCCGCGCCGGACCGGCGCCCCCGCGTGAAGCGCCGCGCTGAAGGGGTCCCATTCAGCGGGCGCGTGTACAAGGACCGGTTCGGTGGCCCGCCGGGCGTGGCCGGCCACACCGGAAGCAGGCGCCGTTCGGCCGGGAGGGCGTGCGCCACCGGGAACGGGCGGTTCCGGCACGCGCGCTGCACCTGGTGAACAGCCCGCCCCGTGCGGCGGGCGCTCCGGAGCACGCCATGCGCCTGTTGCCTCTGTTCGTACTCGCCGCGGGGTTGGCCGCGCTGGGCTGCAACGCGAAGCCCCCTGCCCCGCCCAAAGACGCCGGGCCGCCCAAGGTGACGGTCGCGAACCCGCTGGTGCGGCCGGTCACCGAGTTCACCGAACTCACCGGCACCCTCGCGGCGGTCAAGACGGCCGACGTGCGGGCGCGGGTGAGCGGGTACATCCAGAAGGTGCTGTTCCGGGAGGGGGCCGAGGTCAAGGCGGGCACCAAGCTGATCGAGATCGACCCGGAGCCGTTCCAGGTGGCGCTCGGGCTGGCCGAGGCCGGGGTGAAGAGCGCCGAGGCCCAACGCGAACAGGCGGCGGCGAACGAGGCCCGGATCAGCAAGGCGCTCAAGGGCGCCGCGGCCAGCCAGGAAGAGTACGACCAGGCGCGGGCCAACCTGCTGGTGGCCAAGGCCAACGTCGAGAAGGCCCAAAAGGACGTTGCCCAGGCGCAGCTGAACCTCTCGTACACCACCGTCGTGGCCCCGTTCGACGGGCGCGTGGACCGGATCTTCGTGAACGAGGGGAACGTGGTCACCGGGGGCACCGGGGCCGGGACCGTGCTGACCCGGGTGGTCACCGTGGACCCGATCTACGCGTACTTCACGGTGGACGAGCAGACGGTGCTGGCGTACCTGCGGCGGGCCCAGCGCGAGGGGCGGGTGCCCTCGGCCCCGGGCACCGGGCCGCCGGTCGAGATCCAGTTGCGCGACGAGACCGGCTACCCGCACAAGGGGACGATCGACTTCGCCAGTTCGGAACTGAACCCCTCGACCGGGACGCTCCAGATCCGCGGCACGTTCCCGGACCCGGGGCCGCCGCGGCTGTTGCGCCCCGGGCTCTTCGTGCGGGGCCGCATCCCGCTCACCACCGCGACCGAGGCGACCCTGATCCCCGACGCGGCCGTGGTGAGCGACCAGGCGGACCGGGTGGTGTACGTGGTGGGGCCGAACAACCGGGTCGCGGCCAAGCCCGTCACCCTCGGGCCACAGGCGCTGGGGCTCCGCGTCGTCGAGGGGCTGGCGCCGGCGGACCGGGTCATCATCAACGGGCTGGCCCGCATCCAGCCGGACATGGAAATCGACCCGCAGCCCGGCGAGATCGCGCCCCGCCCCGAGCCGACCGCGCGCCAGAAACCGGCCGCGCCGAACGGGAACCCGGACGGGCGGCCCGGGGGCGCCACCGACCCGCCCAAGAAATGACCGGTGCGGGGCGTGGCTCTGGGGCCGAGCGAGTCCACCCCCGCCCCCCTCCCTTAACAGGGGAGAAGAGCCCGAGGAATCGCGACCCCAACCCGATGGGGTTAACGCGGGCGCCGAACGCCCTCTCCCTTCAGTCAGAGAGGGGCCGGGGGTCGGTCCTTCGCTTTCTCTCCCCCTTCAGTTCAGAGAGGAGTCGGGGGGTAGGTCCGTGGCCCCTTCACCGTGTTCACGTATCCGGGCCCGAGCCCCTGTGTTTCTGGTTTCTGCCCCGTCCCTCACAAACTCCGAGTGCTCATGTTCGCGCGCGTGTTCATTGACCGCCCGGTGCTCGCCTGGGTCATCTCGCTCGTCATCGTACTGTTCGGGCTGGCCGCCCTGTTCCGGCTCCCGATCGCCCAGTACCCCGAGGTCGCGCCGCCCACCGTCACGGTGTCCTGCACCTACCCGGGCGCGAACGCGCAGGTGGTCTCGAACAGCGTCGCGGCCCCGATCGAGCTCCAGGTGAACGGGGTCGAGGGCATGCTGTACATGTCCTCCAACTCCGGGAACGACGGTTCCTATTCGCTCACCGTCACCTTCGCCCTCGGCACCGACCTGAACATGGCGCAGGTGCTGGTGCAGAACCGGGTCCAGCAGGCCACCCCGCTGCTCCCCGAGGAGGTCCAGCGCCAGGGGGTGGTGGTGCGCAAGCGCACCCCTGACATCCTGCTGGTCGCCAACCTGTACTCGCCGGACCGGTCCCGGGACCAGTTGTACCTGTCCAACTTCGCCACGGTGCAGGTGCGGGACGAGCTGGCGCGGCTCGAGGGCGTCGGCGACGTGAGCGTGTTCGGGCAGCAGGACTACAGCATGAAGGCGTGGCTGAACCCGGACCGGCTCGCCGCCAACGGGCTCTCCGCGTCGGACGTCGTGGCCGCCATGCGCCAGCAGAACGTGCAGGTCGCGGCCGGGCGGGTGGGGGGCGAGCCGGCGCTGCCCGGGACCGCGTTCCAGTACACGCTCAACGCGCTCGGGCGGCTCGAAACGGCCGACCAGTTCCGCAACATCGTGGTCAAGTCCGGGGCCGCGCCCGGGGCGCCGGCGGGCGCCCCCGCGGGCGCCGACGGGGCGCCGGCCGACGGACTCCCCGTCAGCCCGACGCCCGCGCCGCCGACCGACGAGCGGCTGCGCCCGGTCGTGCGGCTCGGGGACGTGGCCCGGGTCGAGCTGACGGCCCGCACCGAGGACATCACCAACACCCTCGACGGGCAGCCCGCGGTGGGGCTGGCGGTCTTCGCGCTGCCCGGGGCCAACGCGCTCGACGTGGCGGACCGCGTGAAGGCCAAACTGGAGCAGCTCAAGAAGCGGTTCCCGCCGGGCGTCGAGGTGGCGGTGCGGT
>DASWYH010000540.1:0-9309 GCA_036405095.1 Gemmata sp.
GTGCTCATCATCGATGACGAACCCGGGATCTTGTACTCGCTCCAGTCGGCCCTGGAGCGCGGCGACACGGTCGTGGCGACCGCACCCACCGCGAAGCTGGGCATCGCCGCGGTCGCCCGCGAGCGCCCGGACGCGGTCATCATCGACGTGCGGCTGCCGGACATGTCCGGCCTGGACGCGTTCCTCCTCATCAAAGAGGCGGACCCGCGGCTCCCGGTGATCGTGGTCACCGCGCACGGGAGCACCGAGACCGCCATCGAGGCCACCAAGCGCGGCGCGTTCGAGTACCTGCTCAAGCCGATCGACCTGCACCAGCTCGATGAGGTGCTCGGGCGCGCGTTCGAGCTGCGCCGGATGCAGGTCGTCCCGGCGACCCTGGGCGAGGTCGCGCCCGCCGAAGAGGGCGACGACGCGGACCAGATCATCGGCCGGTGCCCGGCGATGCTGGAGGTGTACAAGGCCATCGGGCGGATCGCCCCGCAGGACGTGCCCGTGCTGGTGCTCGGCGAGAGCGGGACCGGGAAGGAGCTGGTCGCGCGGGCCTTGTACCAGCACTCGCCGCGGGCCGACAAGCCGTTCGTGGCGATCAACTGCGCGGCCATCCCGGACACGCTGCTGGAGAGCGAGCTGTTCGGGCACGAGAAGGGCGCGTTCACCGGGGCCGAGCGGCGCCGCATCGGGAAGTTCGAGCAGGCGCACGGGGGCACCGTGTTCCTCGACGAGATCGGGGACATGCCGCTCGCGGCCCAGGCGAAGATGCTGCGGCTGCTCCAGGACCAGCGGTTCGAGCGGGTGGGCGGGAACGAGCCCGTGCAGACCGACGTGCGGGTCGTCGCGGCCACGAACTGCGACCTCCCGGCCCGGGTCGCGGACGGGAAGTTCCGCGAGGACCTGCTGTACCGGCTCAACTCGTTCACGATCACGCTGCCGCCGCTGCGGGACCGCCCGGGCGACATCGAGCCGCTCGTGGGGCACTTCGTCGCGGCGGCCAACCGCAAGCTGAAGAAGAGCGTCCGCGGCCTCGACCCGGGCGCGCTGGCCGCGCTGGAAGCGCACCGGTGGCCCGGGAACGTGCGCGAGCTGCAGAACGCGATCCGGTACGCGGTCGTTCAGGCGGTCGGCGACGTGGTCACCTCGAGCTGCCTCCCGACCTCGGTCGTCAGCGGCCCCGCGCCGCAAGCGGCCAACGGGCTCGACCTGCCGGGCCTGATCGCGAGCCTGTTGCGGGTCGGCGCGACCGACATCTACCGGCAGGTGACCCAGACCGTCGATCGGCTCCTGCTGACGGCGGTGCTGGAGCACGTTCACGGGAACCAGAAGCAGGCGAGCGACCGGCTCGGCATCTCCCGCACCACGCTCCGCGCCAAGTTCCAGTTGCTGGGGCTCGGAATGGAGAAGCAGTTGCGGCCGGTCGAAGGGGCCGACGAACCGGCCCCCGGCGAGGGCGCGGAGTGAGAGCGCATTTCGAACGCCCATGAGCGCGGGCGGCGCCTTCGGAGCTTGCGGTGGATCGTAGCGGCTCGGATCATGGGTTCGGTGGGTCCGGTGCGGTGCTCGCGGTCGCCCACGAGGCGCCGGTGGCGCACGAACCGGGCGCACGCGGACCCCACCACCCGGCACCAACCGTGACCGCCACTGTACCGCGGCACGCGCTCCGAACGAGCGCCCGGAACCGCCCGATGTTCCCCCTGGCCGGACATCACACCCGGAACCCAACCCTTGCCGGGGTGACAGCGGGCGCGCCCGGCAAAGCTCAGCCGAGCACCTTGATGAGCACCTGTGACTTCCGGCGGCTCTGTTCGTACCGCTCGCGGCGCCCCGGCGGGAGGTCGTCGGGGGTGCCGTGCGTGTACCCGCCCTTCACAACGAAGTAGTTGATCGCCTGCGTCGAGAGGCAGAACAGCTTCGCGATCCCGCGCCGCCGGGCTTCGGCCTCGGTGTAGTTGATGAGCTTCGCGCCGATCCCCTGGTTCGCGTAGCGCTCCGCGACGAACACGCTGGCCAGTTCGGCCATGTTCTGCTCGGGGTACACGTGCAGCGCCGCACACGCAACCGGGTTCCGGTCCACCTCGAACACGAAGTAGTCGCCGATGACCTTTTCCAGCTCGGCCCGGGTGCGCTTCAGAAGCTCGTCGTTTTGAACGCCCTGTTGGATCAGGTTGAACACCGCGCGCACGTCCTTCTTTTGTGCCTGGCGGATCGCCTGGTACTCGTTGGCGTGGATCAGCGTGCCGATGCCCTCGTTCGAGAACACCTCGCCGAGCAGCCCCTCTTGCTCGCGCCCGTCGATGATGTGGACCCGTTCGACGCCCTCCTTACAGGCGCGCACGGCGTGCGTGAGCTTCGTGACGGACCCCGGGGGCAGCTCGCCGCGGTTCTTCTTGAGGAAGCCGTCGGCCTCCTGTGCCGTCATCTGGCGGATGACGCCCTTCGTGTCGCGGACCCCGCCCTCGGTGTTCAGGTACACGAGCTTCACGGCCCGGAGCGCCTTCGCGAGTTCCACCGCCACCGCGTCGGAGTTGAGCCGGTACGAGGCGCCGGCGCCGTCGATCCCGATGGGCGGGACCACGGGCACGATGTCGCGTTCGAGGAGGGTTTCGAGCAGCCCGGTGTCGATCCGTTCGACGCGCCCGGTGAACAGGTGATCGACGCCGCCCAAAATGCCCGCGGGGTGCGCGACCACCGCGTTCGGGCACGCGGCGCGGAGGTCGTTGGCCGTTAACCCCTCCAGGATCTCGTGCGTGACGCGGTTGGCCGCGGTGATCGCGACGTTCAGCGTCTCGCGGTTGGTGATCCCGGTGCCGTCGATGTCGGACGGCGTCACCTTGACCAGTTCCGCGTACCGCCGCACCTGAAGGGCCGCCCCGTGAACCAGTGCGACGCGGATGCTCAGGCTGCGCAGGAGCGCGATGTCGAGCAGCAGGTTCGGGAAGTTGTCGTCCTCGACCACCGCGCCGTCGAGCGCGATCACGAAGACCCGGTCGCGGAACCGGGGGACGTAGCGCAGGATCTCGCGGAAGTGCGTCAGGCGTTCGTGCATCGGGTTTTCGGTCCTCGGTCCCTGGTTCTTGGTGCTCGGACCCAGCGCCCACCTATGGGACGCGAGTGTAAAGCCGATCAGGACAAGACCAAGCGTGTATCTAGAATAGTAGCGCGGTCCGGGCGACGACACCGTTCGCGGCCACAAGTCATTCGAATTGGCGGAACCAGGAACCCAGGACCACAGACCAAGGACTCGCAGAGCCATGCCCGAAAACGTCATCATCATCGGTTCCGGCCCGGCCGCGTGGACCGCGGCCATCTACGCGGCCCGCGCCACGCTCAACCCGCTCGTGTTCGAGGGCAACCCGAACGACGACCGGAACCGGCAGAACGGGACCCTCCCGCTCGGCCAGCTCGCGCTCACAACCGAGGTCGAGAACTTCCCCTCGTGGCCCGCGGGCGACACCCGGCAGTACCTCAAGACCGCCCTGAAGGCCGACGACCCCGATTTCCCGTACTGGGTCAGCGCCGACAAGGAGCAGCCGACGCACGGGATCAACGGACCGGAACTCGTCGCGCTCATGCGCCAGCAGGCGAAGAACTTCGGCACGCGCGTCGAGTCGAAGGACGTGGTGGAGGTCGATTTCAAGAACAAGCCCTTCACCCTCACCACGCACGATGGCAAGAGCGTGCAGGCGCACACCGTCATCATCGCCACCGGCGCCCGTGCCAACTACCTCGGGTTGCCCAGCGAAGACAAGTTCAAAAACAAGGGCGTGTCCGCGTGCGCCGTGTGCGACGGGTTCCTGCCACGGTTCAAGAACCAGCCGATCGTGGTGGTCGGGGGCGGCGACACCGCGGTCGAGGAGGCCGGATACCTCACCAAGTTCGGGAGCAAGGTTCACCTCCTCGTGCGCCGCGACGTGCTCCGCGCCAGCAAGATCATGGCCGAGCGGGCGGAGTCGAACCCGAAGATCGAGATCCGCTGGAACACCGAAGTCGATGAGGTGCTGGGCGAAGAAAAGAAGGGCGTGACCGCCGTCCGCGTGAAGAACAACAAAACGGGCGCGAAAGAGGAGCTACCCGCGAGCGGGCTGTTCCTCGCGATCGGCCACACGCCGAACGTCGGGTTCCTCGGCGGGCAGTTGGAGCTGAACGAGTCCGGGTACATCAAGTGGACGACGCTGGCCCGCACCTACACGAGCGTGGAAGGCGTGTTCGCCGCCGGCGACGTGGCCGACGACTACTACCGACAGGCGGTGAGCGCCGCCGGGACCGGGTGCATGGCCGCGCTCGATGCCGAGCGCTACCTCGGGCACCACGGCCTGATCTGATGCCCCAATTCGTCCGGCGCGGCTCCGATTCGAGGGGCCGCGGCTTTTCGGTCCGCACCGCTCTCGGTCACTCCGTTCGGGGCGGGTTCTCCGCGCCGTGCCCCAGAACGGCAGACTCACATCCCGCCCACGACATTTTACAACCTGTGAGTTCGGGTTGGCGCTCTTGCGCCCGGCCGCACGGAGCGGGTCAGAGCACTAGACCTCCCGGTTCACCAACAGCGCCGCCCCTCGTGCCCTCGTGCGGAAACACGAGCCGACCGAGCGTCAGGTGAAACGACACTTTCTCTGGGGTGCTGAAGCCGAGTCCGGCGCGCAACCGGGCCAGTTCGGGCGCCCACACGTCGAGCCACGCGTGCCGCCCATTATCCCAGCGGACCACGTTCGTGTAGCGGAACGTGATTGGCCCGGGGTCGAAGCCCCACGCCTCGCGCGCCGGCGGTTCGACCCCTTTCACCACGCTGATGTGTGGGCCGAACGTCGATCCCTTGTGAATCTCGATCCCGTACCGCAAGAGCAGCCACGCGTAGTAATCCACGATCCCGCGATCGCAAACGAGGATCAACCACCACGGCTCAAACGCACGAGTGCCGGTTCCCGGGTCGTATTGCACGCACCCGGTCGATTCGTGTCGGAAGTACGAAGCGTCCATAATTTCGCTCCCGCCCTCCTTTTCCAGACACCGCTCCCGCGCGCGTGTTCGCGCCGGGTCGTAATCGCCCCGGCCTGAAATGGTTCGCCTAACCTCTTGCGACGCTGCCACTTCCCCCCAGTTGCCAAAACTCCGTTCTTCCGCGCAACCGCTACAACTGAAACCGCACGAGCAACAGGCACAATCCTTCCGGACTGATCTGGACGCATTGTCGGCAAAAATTACATACTCTTGAGAACTGGCAGACGCGCCACAAGTGACTGAACACCACTCCGGGATCCCACATGCGGACCGTAACTTTCCGCGCGCCTCGCTCGGGCACGAAGCCCGGCGGTCCGGTTCTGCGGCTCGAAGCGCTGGAAGCGCGCGACGTGCCCGCGATCACGATCCAGCTCGATTACAGCTACGACACCGGGTTCTTCGCCAGCCACCCGGACGCGGTCGCGATCCTCAACCGCGTCGCCAGCGAGCTCGGCAACTCGCTCACCGCGAACCTCGCCGCAATCACCCCGTCCGCCGGGAACACCTGGACCGCAACGGCCTTCAACCCGAGCGGCACGGGCCAGATCACGGTCCCGAATCTCTCGGTCGGCGCCAACACGCTCAAGGTGTTCGTCGGCGCGAAGGCGATGAGCAACAACGAGCAGGGCGTGGGCGGCCCCGGCGGGTACTCGTTGTCGGGCTCCTCCGCGTGGATCAGCACCGTTCAGACCCGCGGCCACAACGGGTACTCCCCGTGGGGCGGGAGCCTCTCGTTCGACAGCAACGCGGACTGGTACTTCGGGGCCGACACCACCGGCTTGGGCGGCAACAAGATCGACTTCTACTCGGTCGTCACCCACGAGATGGGGCACCTGCTCGGGATCGGTACGTCCACACTGTGGACCAGCGCGGTGAGCGGGGGAACTTACACCGGGGCGAACGCGAGGGCCGTGTACGGCGGCCCGGTGCCGGTGACCGCCGACGGCGCACACTGGGCCGACGGGGTCACGGTCAGCGGGGCGCCCGTCTCGCTCGACCCGATCCTCCCGCGCGGCACCCGCGTCAACTGGAGCGCCCTGGACGCCGCCGCGCTCCGCGACCTGGGCTGGAACACCATCGACGCCCCGGCCGCGTCGCCGCCGGTCGCCCGCGTTCCGCTCGGGAACCAGCGCGCCGTCGCGTTCACCGGGAACACGGACGGCACCGTGTCCCTGTTCACCTCCAACAACGGCGTGCTGACCGACACCGGAACGCGCCTCACGCCGTTCGTGGGCTACCTCGGCGCGATCCGCGTGGCCAGCGGCGACTTCAACGGCGACGGGGTTCTCGATTACGCGTTCACCACGGGCGCCGGGCCGCAGACGGTGGTGAAGATCGTGAACGGGGCCGACGGCTCGGCACTGGTCGGCGAGCAGATCGTGTTCCCGGGGTTCCGGGGCGGGCTGTTCCTCGCCGCCGCCGACATCAACCGAGACGGGGCCGACGACCTCGTCATCTCGGCCGACGCGGGCGCCGGACCGCACATTCAGACGTTCCGGATCGTCAGCGGCAACCTGGTATTACAGTCGAGCTTCTTCGCGTTCGACAACCCGGCGTACCGCGGGGGCGCGCGGGTGTCCGCCGGCGACCTGAACCGCGACGGGTTCGCGGACGTGGTGGTGACCACGGGGGGCCAGGCCGAGGGGCGGGTCGCGATCTACAGCGGCGCGGACCTGCGGAACGGGACCGCGACCCGCTTGTTCCCGGACTTCAACCCGTTCGCCGGCCTGTGGGCCGGGTTGAACGCCGCGGTCGGGGACATGAACGGGGACGGGTTCGCGGAACTGGCCGTCACTCCGGACCGCGGTGGCCCGGCGCACGTGAAGATCTGGTCCGGGGCCACACTGAGCGCCAATCCGGGCGTTCTGGCGAGCAACCTCCCGCTCACCGCGAGCTTCTACGGCCTGCCGCCCACGGACCTGAACGGCGCGCGGCTGGCGCTGCGCGACACAAACAGCGACGGGCGGGCCGAACTGTTCGTCGCGAGCGGGAACCCGCGCAACTCGATCGCGCGCTCGTACACCTACGAAATGGCACTCGCGGGCGGTCAAGGCGCGAGCGACGCGCTCCCCTTCGGCACCACCCTGACCTACGACGGCGTGTATGTGGGGTTGCACACCCCGGCGCCCACCGATACCGCCGACGCCACCCCGCAGACCGTGACGCTGCCCGCGTTCAGCGGCAAATGCACGTGCGGCGCGTGTGCGGCCCTCGCGCAACTGGTCGCCTCCGCGACCGGCGCGGAAGAACTGGTTTCGACGATCCCGGTTTGAGCGCGAGAGGTGGTGGGACGGTCTGCTCCGCGAGCGGCACTTGTGCCTGCGCCTTTCGGGTGCGCTCTGGCGAGTTGCGCGAGTGAGGCTTGAGCGTGTACCCGTGACCCGCCGGTGCCCTCGGAGTCCGTGTTCCAGAAGCACGGGCGCCAACGTCTGGTAGGGGGGCACGGAATGAGCCGCCGGACGTGCGGGAAACGTCAAGATCGTTTCCCGCGCCTCAATTCGCTGTGGCCGGTTCGAAGTGGGGCTCGTCTTTGTTGACGAGCCCGGCGCGCCCGCAACGGCGGGGGAAGTCCCGCACGGGCGCGCCCGGCTCACCAGATCGTCTCACGCCAGACGTGTTGATCGGTAACGGTCTCGTACTTATCCCCCTGCCCTTGCGAACCCGCCCGGACAGGAGCGCGCCGCCACCACGCGCCCGTTATTCCTGATCGAACGGCGGCCGCTCGCCCTTGCCGCCCTTGTCCCCACCCTTACTGCCCTTGTCCCCACCTTTGCCGCCCTTGTCCCCACCTTTACCACCTTTTTCGCCGCCGAAGCCGCCGGGACCGCCCGGCCCCGGGCGGAAGTTCTCCATCGCCTTCTTCTGTTCGGCCGTGAGCAACTTGTCGAGTTTCGACTTCACGTCCTTCTCGATCTCGGCGAGCTTGGCCTTCTGGTCGTCGGTGAGTTTCAGCTCTTCCACCATGAACGGCGGGAGCACGGTGCCCGCTTTGAACCCGCCCCGCATCCCACCCTTGCCGTCCTTTCCAAACTGCCCCCCCTTGCCCTTGCCTTCCGGCGGTTGGGAAACGGCCGGGGACGCGATCAGCGCCACCCCGGCCACGAACGCCGCCAGCCCAAACAGTACGCGCTTCATGATAGCCCCTTGTTGGAACGCAAATGGGAGTGAGCCCATCTCTCGAAACGGGTTCCGTGCGCCCCGGAGACAGGGTTCGACCGAATTCTTGCGCGGTGCCCCTGCGGCGCGATAGAACGGCACCGGACCCGCCTGTCATCCCGCCGCGAGTGGCCCATGAGTGCGTACCGAACCGCGACCCTGGTTGCGATCCTGTTGGCCGGTGCCCCCGTCGCACGCGCGGCGGGTCAACCGAAGGACCGGCCCGAGCCGGTGAAGCCGACCGCGCGCACGGTCAAGAAGATCGAGGGCTGGACGGTGCGCGTTGATGACCGGCTCCTCAAAGCGCCGGACGACGAGTTGGGGGCGAAGGCGCTGAAGTTCCTGGAGAACAAGCTCTCCGACATCAAGGTCGTGGTCCCGGCGGACAAGGTGAAGAAGCTGCAAGCGGTGGTGATCGTGCTCGATCTGACGCACGGGAACCTGGGGCCCATGCAGTACCACCCGAGCGCCGGGTGGCTCAAGGCGAACGGCTACGCGACCGATCTGGAGAAGTGCGTTCACCTGCCGCGGGCCGCCGATCTGGTGACGAAGCGCAACATCCGCGAGCAGCCGTGGGTGATCCTGCACGAGCTGGCCCACGCGTACCACGATCAGGTGCTGGGCTTCGACGACCCGCGGGTGAAGGAGGCGTATGAGCGGTACAAAAAGAACGGGCGCGGTGAGAAGACGCTGTTACACAACGGCACCCGGGCGAAGCACTACGCGCTGACGAACGAGAAGGAGTTCTTCGCGGAGATGACGGAGAGCTACTTCGGCTCGAACGACTTCTTCCCGTTCAACCGCGCGGAGCTGAAGGAGAGCGAGCCGGAGATTTACGAGTTGATGCAAACTGTGTGGGACGCCCCGTCCAAGAAGAAGTGAGGCCGGGAGCTGTGGCGCCGGTCGCGCGTCACAGTTTGATGCGCCTCCTGGCAACTGGCGCGGCGGTAACACCCGTCAAGCCGCTTCGGGCTCCAACACGAACCCGGCAAGAATGTCGCACATGCGAGAAGCCGCGCCCGGCCATGAACGGGAGAAGTGGCGCCGCTCCTATGCGGTTGCGGCTCGTCACGAAGGCGAAACCACCACCGAGCGCAGATACCAGCGTTGCGCGACGCAGAGATTAGCGTTGGGGTGCGCGTGGCTCCTTTTCGGCACCGCAGC
>DASWYH010000541.1:0-3216 GCA_036405095.1 Gemmata sp.
GCCACGGTGCCCAGGACCCCCAGTCCATGCGAAAGCCCTCGCGGATCAAATGGCGGACTTCCTCGCGCGATCGGCACCCCGGTAAACCCGCCGCCACGTGCTCCACGGCCCGATCGAACTCGTCGTCGGTCACCGGGTCGAATCCGGGTGGATCGACCTCGTTGAAAAGGTCACACAGTTGCGGCATCACGTTCAGAACCATGACGCGTTCGGCCGGATCTGGGAACGCACCCGCCAGAAGGAGTTCGGCCGCTTCCATTCCGAGCTTCCGAACCAGTCTCAAACGGCTGAGCGGCTGAGGGAGGCGGGCGGCGCCCATCACCCGCTCGAATTGCGGCCGGAACGCGGGCTCCCGGTGTGGGGAGTCATCAAGGAGCCGCTCGTAGACCTCGGAGACCGCATGCGGCACTTGCGCGAGCGCCCGGAGCACATCGTCCGGGCAGTTGAGCGCGCCCGTCTTGCTGACCTCTCGGAGCCAGTCCGCCACAACAGCCTCGCGGACGCCTTTGAGCTCCCAGGCCGCGGCGACCCAGTCCGCCGGGGGAACCGCTCCGCCGGCTTCGGGAAACGTCCACGGCTTCTCCCGCAAGCGGTGGAGATACTCGTCCTGCGTCATTGGCGTCTCCGTTTCAGCCGAGCACGCCGCTCATCATGTGGCAACTTCTGTGCAACCAAGGGGTTGGGCTTGCTGTTTCGGGACGAAAAAAATTGCGAATCCTTTTTCCGGGTCCGCCTCTCAGATCCGGTGACACGGGAGGAGTCACAACCCCCGAGACACCTTCACAAGGTACGAGGAGACGGACCCAATGACCCGCAACCGCCAACACCCCTTCGGCGCACTGTGGAATGAACTGAACCAGGCGCAGGACGAATTCGCCCGGTGGGTGAACCGCCTGAGCGGCACCCCCGCGAGCGCCCCGGAACTGACCGTGTGGGAAGACGAGCACGCGGTTTTCGCGGAGGCGGACCTACCCGGCATCGATCCCGCGAAACTTGAGATCACGATCACCGGTGGCAACCAACTGACCGTGCAGGGCGAGCGCCCGGCGCCCAAGGTCGAGGGGGCGTCGTGGCTGCGCCAGGAGCGCCCGTTCGGCAAGTTCGCCCGGGTCGTCGGGTTGCCCACGCTGGTCGATGCGGACAAGGTCGAAGCGAGGTACGAGGCCGGGGTGCTGCGGCTCACGCTGCCCAAACACGAAGCCGCGAAGCCCCGCAAGATCCAGGTCAAAGGCGTCTAAACACACCCTTAACGTCCCATAAGGAGGTCCGAGTCATGGCCAATTTGGTTCAGCCCCCCGCCCCCCCGGGGGCCGAGTCGCGGACGGTCGCCGTGGCCCCGCGGGTGGACATTCTGGAAACGGAGCACGAATTCGTGGTGCTCGCGGACGTACCGGGGCTGAAACCGGACGACGTCGACATCCGGTTCGAGCAGGGCGAGATGACGATCCACGGGCGCCGGCAGACGACGCGCGAGGAGACCCCGATCGCGTACCACCGGTCGTTCGCGGTGGCCGAGACCATCGCGGCCGACAAGATCAGCGCGGAACTGAAAGACGGCGTGCTAACGGTGAAGCTCCCGAAGACAGAAGCCGTGAAGCCGAAACGGATCGCCGTTAGCGGGTGAGTTGCGAGCGGCGAACGGGAGGCGCGCGCCGCACACTTCGCGACATTCGAGGCCGGGCGCCGGTCTGCACGCCAGAGGCGTTCAGACCGGCGCCCGGTCCCTGTTTTCCCGGTCACTCCGGCAGCGGCCGGCCCTTCGTTTCGGGGGCGAACGCGATCAGCACCAGCCCCACCACGTAAACGGCCGCGACCACCGCGCAGGCCCGCGAGTAGTCCCTATCGAAGAAGGTCAGCAGGTTCGCCATCTGGAGGTTCCCGGCGGCGGCGACGATGCGCCCGAAGTTGAACCCGAACCCCTGGCCGGTGGCCCGCACCGCGGTCGGGAACAGTTCGGGCAGGTACAGCGGCAGCCACCCGTAGAACGACGCCGAAATCATGCCCAGTATGCCCGCGAAGATCACGAACAGCGCATCAAATGGCGGCTTGCCGCCCTCGTAGAGCCGCCCCTGCTGGTAGAACCCGACCATCGCCAGCAGCGACAGGATGCAGAGCGCCGCGTACACCGGTCGGCGCCCGAACGGGGCGCACAGCAGCGCCCCCGCGAGGCACCCGAGCGCGGCACCGATCGATGATGCAATTTGGAGCCACGACCGCGCGTCCGGGGACTTTCCCCCCGGGAGGTCGCCGACCCACTGGTACATCCACATCAACCCGGCCCACGTGCCCAGGAGCGCGACCCCGCTGAGCCCCGCACCGAGCAGCATCCGCCGCAGGGTGCGCGCGCGTGCGTCGGCCGCGAGTCCGCTGCGCCCCAGATACCCGCGCGCCGGGTGTAGGTAGCCGAGGACCACCACCACCATTGCCGCCGCCGAGCCTCCGGCGCGGACCCACAACGGAACGGGGACCGTGAATTCCCGCCGGGCGATCTGGAACGTGTAGGGGTTCGGAAGCGCCCACAACACGATCACCACGCCCGCCGCCACGGCCCCCACGAGGACGCCCGCGAGGTCGCGCCCGGACCAGAACGAGGCCCGGCCGGACTCCTTCTCGTGTGCCCACTTCTCGGACTCGGGCACGAACAGCCGCAGCACCATCGTGAGCACCGCGGGGAGCGCCCCGGCGAGCATCAGGAGGCGCCAGTTGTTGCCCGCGGTGAGCTGAACCGCCCACCCCGCCGGTAAGCCGATCGCGGTGAGCGCGGTCTGGATGTCTTCGGGTGACGTGCGGTTCGGGCTGAGCCAAAACGCGATCCCGGCGCAGATGAGGTAGCCCAGGTTCCCGAACGCGCCGATGAGCCCGGCCATCAGCGCGCGCGACGCCCCGGGCCAGAGTTCCATGACGAGCGCGACCCCGAGCGCCCATTCGCCCCCCATCCCCAGCGCGCCGAGGCACCGCAGCACCGCGAGCTGCTCCGGCGACTGGGACGCCGCCGAGAGCCCGCTACACAACGAGTACAAGAGGATGCTGACCGTCATCGCGCGGACCCGGCCGATCTTGTCGCCGAGCCACCCGAACAGCACGCCCCCGGTCGCGGCGCCGACCAGGAAGCACGCGAGGATGATCCCGAACCACTTGTTGACTTGCCCCTCATCGACCTTCGACGGGTCCGCGGCCACGCGGAGCCACTCGCCCAGCGCGTCTTTCCCGACCAGG
>DASWYH010000542.1:0-1539 GCA_036405095.1 Gemmata sp.
TGGCCGCCGGCGGTTTGGTCCCCGAGCGGCGGCGTGAACGTCACCTTGTACTTGCCCGCCGGGGCGCCGGGCTTCCGCTCGCCCCGCGAGTCCGTGGTGCGGACGGTCGTGAGGGTGAACGTGCCGTCGGCGCCGACCTCGGAGTTCACGAGGAAGTCCGATTTCGCCGGGTCCGGGGTGAACTGGACGGTGCCCTTTGACACCGGCTGCCCGCCGCGCTTCACCACGCCCTTGACCGGGTGCAGGTCCGGGAACCCCGGCTGGCTCGGATCCTTACCGCACCCGAGGAGCGCCGCGGCCAGGGCCGCGAACGCGAGGCCCGAAAGTGTCCGTATATGTTTCACCAGTCGCTCCCCAACGGCGTGCCGTCGCGCGGGTCCACGGCCTGCGCCCAGGTCGCATCGCTGACCGAGCCGCTCAGGAACCGCACGCTCCCGTCGCCCAGCCCGAGCATGATGCCGCCGGTGTGGATCCCGTGCGCGCGGTTGATATCGCAATTGTTCAGGTAGTGCGGCTGCACCTGGAACTTGAGTGCGGCGGTGTAGTTCGGAACGGTGCCCCTGCTCCCGGTCAGCGCGAACCCGGGGCGCCACACGCTGTTCGCATCGGCCCACAGGGTCCCGTAGGTGGAGCTGCCCCCGAGGTTCCCGGTGTTGCCGCAGGTGCCGTACACCTCAGCGAAGAAAACCGTGTTCGAGAGGCCGTCCGGAACGCTCGCGTTCATGTCCTTCCTCCCGGTCGGGTACGGCAACCCGGCGCTGGGGTTGGCGAACACATAGGCGTTGCCCGCGTAGTTGGAAACGGCCCACACGTTCGCGCCCCCGTTGGTGGTCTGGCACAGGCCGCCGGAGTTGCTCGTGTCCGAGGGGCAGATGAACGTCTTGATCACCCGGTTGAACTGCCCGCCCGCGTACCCGCCGGGACTCATCTGCTTGAACACGTTGTCTTGTTCCACGTAAGGCAACAGGAACGCGAACATCGTGTAGACGTGGGCGCCGAACGGGGTCGTCGTCGGGGTCAGGCAGCCGCCGGCCGGGTCGGCGCAGTTGGCCGACAGGGGCGGCAGCGTTTGTTGCGAATCTTGCAGGTTGTGGCACGCGAGCCCGAGCTGCTTCACGTTGTTGGAGCACGACATGCGCGCGGCGGCCTCGCGCACTTTTTGGACCGCCGGGAGCAGCAGCCCGATCAGAATCGCAATGATCGCGATCACTACCAACAACTCGATGAGTGTGAAACCCGAACGCGGCCGGAACCGAGCCCGACACATAACGGACCTCCCAGAAAGAAATGAACGGGAACGAACACGCACCGTCAGGGAGAGTTGAGGTGAGGAGAGTGTAATCCGAGGTGCGATGTGTGCAAACAGAAAACGGGTGGGGCGGACATTTACCCGCCCCGCCCTGCCCTCTTGATGATCAGTAGCGGGCGATCAGCTCGACCGTGAGCCGCTGGTTCAGGATGTCGTGGCGGTTCGACAGGGGCACCTCAAGAACCGCACCGAGGGTGTAGTTCTTGGTCAGGATCGCCGTCGCACCGAAC
>DASWYH010000543.1:0-3028 GCA_036405095.1 Gemmata sp.
GAGGGCACCTGCGTGTAACAGCTGGCGGCGGTCGAGAGCGGAAGGGGCGGGTGGCATGGCGGGGCTTTCGTAAGGTGCCGTTGAGCGCCGGGGTACGGGAGCACGGGGCTATTGCAACGTGAGCGCGGTGTTGAAACCGGAACGCAGAAAAGGTGTGCTTTGGGGATTCATTAGCTCAACGAGTGTATCACGAGCAAGTGAGCCGGAACCAGTCGTTTCACTCGAAATGTTAGCCCCCAATGGGAGCTGACCGGCTCACCTTATGAGGGCGCGGGCCGCGCCCACCGGTCGGGGCTGCCGTCGTGAAAGTGCTCTGCTCAGTCAGGAACGGAGAAGGTGTATCGGGGAGAAGACGCGTGTGTTACGCTGGCGAGGGCCCAGGGCGCCGCTCCACCAGCACAGCCACACATCAAACTGGTGAGCACAAGGTTGCCGGGCAAATCGAGCAAAACGAGACACGCCCCCGACCTCTGGTCGCGGGCGTGCCGTGCGAGTGGAGCGTCGGGTCCCGTAGCCCCCGGTCGACTACTCTTTGATCTCTTCTTTGATCAAGTTGATGTAGAAGACCTTCTTCTCTTCGAGCTTCTTGGCCAGGAGCGCTTCGGCTTCCTCTTTTTGGTTGTACGGGAACTTCTCGACGACCTTGCTGGAGTTGTCGAAGACGACCCACACGGCGCGCGTGCGGACCTCCTTCGCGACCCGCGTGCGCTTGACGGTGGCCTTCTTCGTGGTGGCCTTCTTGGCGGTCGCCTTCTTGGCCTTCTTTTTCTTCTTCGGCTTGTCCTCGTCGTCGTCGCCCGCGTCCCCTTCGGAATCGAGATCCGCCTCGGGGTCGAGGTCCGCTTCGGGGTCCAGATCGACGTCGATCTCGCCGTCGATCTCGGCGTCCTCGTCCTCGTCCTCGTCCTCCTCGTCGTCGCCCTCGGCCTCCTCCGTGGTTTCGAGCTCTTCCTCGCGCTGCTTGGCCTCAATGGCCTCGCTCTCGCGCCGGAGGTCCATCCGGCTCCTGCGGCCCTTCGCCATGTCGTCCCCCCTCAAGCGTGATGCGGATCGCAACCGTTAAACTAATCCACGGTGCGGACCGCGACAAGGGGCTTCAGATCCACCGCTTCCACCGGAAGAACACCAGCGAGCCGAGCGCGGTCAGCAGCATCAGCCCGAGCGCGAGCGGGTACCCGTACGCCCATTCGAGTTCGGGCATGTGCTTGAAGTTCATCCCGTAGACGCTGGAGATCAGCGTCACCGGCAGAATGGTGGTGGAGATCATGGCGAGAACCTTCATGATCTCGTTGAGCCGGTTCGAGACCGCGGCGAGGTGCGTTTCGCCCATGTCGCTCACCATTTCGCGGGCCGATTCGATCAGTTCCGTGTACCGCACGAGGTGGTCGTACACGTTGCGGTAGTACACCATCTCGCGGGCCTCCACCAGTTCGAACTCCCCGCGGATCAGGCGGGACAGCACCTCGCGCTCGATGATGAGCGTCTTCCGCACCCCCGTGACCACGCGCTTGAGTTTCAAAATGCTGTGGATCAGTTTCGGGGTCGGGTGGGTGAAGATGCGCGACTCCATGCGGTCCAGTTTGGTGGCGACCCACTCCACCACGGGGGCGTACTCGTCCACCATCGCGTCGAGGACGATGTGGAACACGTAATCCGGGCCGCGCCGGGCCGACTCCCCGTGCCGCGCGAGGAACTGGTGCGCGGCCTCGATGCACGCGAGCGGCTCCATTGAGTGCGTGACGAGGACGTTGCGCGACAGCACCGCACTGAGCTGCGGCCGGTGCCGGCGCAACATCCGCGACGCCGACGGGAGCGGCGCCGCGCCCGGCGCCCGTGGGGCACTCGTGGTGAGCGCGAGCAGCCCGGGCGGGAGCGGGTTCACGATCACGAACAGATAGTCCGAAAACTCTTCGACCTTCGGAAAGTGCGCCCCGCGATCGGGCTCCCGGCGGATGCGGTTGATGTCTTCCAGCGTGAGCGGGTGAACCGGCAGGAACGTCTGGAACACCGCCGCTTCTTCTTCGGGGGTCGGTTCACTCAGGTTGACCCAGACGAACTCGTCCCGAGCGACGGCTGACGCCGATTCGGGGAGCCCTTCGGCGCCCGCACGCGCGCAGCACGAACCATTCCAGTGGTGGACGGTAATCATGGGATTCCGGAGGCGAAAGTCTGAATCGAGACGGCTCGGGTTGCGTCTAGAGTAGAGACGGAGGCGGGGTTCGTGCTTCGGGGGTAAGGGGAAGGTGGCACCTGGGGGGGAGGGGGCCTGGGGCACCGTCAGGCTCTTCCTGCCCACCCGAACCCACGGGTTCGAAAAAACGGCTTGTAAGCCGGTGCGCCGGTGCGGGTAGAATACAGGCCGTCAGGCTCGTTCCCGCTCGGACGCGATTCCCGCATGGCTCTTGCCGCGCCACCCGTTCCGCAGACCGTCCCGACCGACGACGCGCTCCTGGCGCGGGTCGCGAGCGGGGACCGCGCCGCGCTGGACGAACTGTTCTGCCGCTACCGCGGGATCGCGTACCGGGTGGCGTACCGGCTCCTCGGGCACGAGGCCGATGCGCTCGATGCCGTGCAGGACGGGTTCGTGAACGCGCTCACGCACCTGGACCGGTTCGTGGGGCGGAGCTCGTTCAAGACGTGGCTCCTGCGGGTCGTGTGCAATGCGGCGCTGGACATCGGCCGCCGGCGCAAGCGTGCCGAGCGCGCCCCGCAAGCGCCCCGGGACTTTTCGTTCGACGAACTCGGCTCGAACGCCCTCGCTCCGGCGGACACGAACTTGGTCCGCGCCGACCTGCGGCGGGTGATCGACGCGGCCCTCGCCCGGCTCCCCGACGTGCAAAGACAAACGTTCGTCTTGCACGTCGAGGGCGATTTGACCTATCGTGAAGTGGCCGAGGTGCTCGGGATCTCCATCGGCACCGTCATGAGCCGCTTGTTTTACGCGCGCCAGAAGTTGAAGGAACTGCTGGCCGGATACCAACAGCCATGAACCCCGCCCCGCAACACGACCCGAACAGCCCGAACCCGC
>DASWYH010000544.1:0-2980 GCA_036405095.1 Gemmata sp.
CGCGCGCGTGGAGCAGCGCCGCGACGACCGCGCTCTTCTGGGCCGCCGGCACATCGCTCGGGTCGATCTGGAGGTGCGCCGTCCACTCGCCGGGGTTGGGGGTGTCCAGTTGGGCCGCCGCCGCGCCGAGCACCTTGGACCAGTTGCCGTTAGGTTTGCACACCGCCGCGGTGCAAACCACCCCCGCCCCCTTGCCGGAACTCTTACCGGTGACGGTGTAGGTGACCGCCGCCGCGGGCGCTGTGAGGGCGGCGGTCAGGTTCCCGCCGGTGCCGGTCGCGCCGAGCGTGAGCCCGCCCCCGATCGGCGGCCCGGGTGGCGGGTTCAGCCCCGGCAAGGGGTCCAGCACCAACGGCGGCGAGTCCTGGACGTTGATGCCGGACTGGTCGTCCTCCGCGGTGGTCGAGGTGAGCCGGGCCAGGAGCGCCAGGTTCTCGAAGTCCGCGCTCAGGGTGAACTCGGCCGACCAGGTGCCGGCGGTGCCGGTGGCCGGGGCGGCGGTGCCGGCCACCGAGCCGACCGTCCCACCCGAGCCGTTTTGCAACTCGGCGGTGATGGCCGGCGTGCCGGTGGCGTCCAGGGTCCAGGTGCCGGTGGCGGTGAAGTGCCGGGCCACGGTGCTGCCGGAGCAGGGGAAATCGACTTCGATCGAGGGCATGAACGGTTTCCGGTGGAAGTTCAGTTGAGCGGGGTGAGGACGACGTTGCGGACATCGACGGCCGCACGGTGGGCCCAAATGCCGAGCGGCATCCGGGGCCGCCATGCGGGCACCTTCAGCCCGTGACCGGCCGGCAGCGGCGCGAACTTCTGCTCGTGTTTAGCGTACTCGGCGCGGACCGCGGCGGCGGACAGGTCGGCGAACGGGACCATCTGGCCTTCGGCGTTCGGCCAGAACGCCTGGACCCCGTCGGGGGTGACCTGGATCTCGATCGGGCGCCACGGGCCGGGCATCTGGTCGGCCTGCGCGAACGGCACGGCCCGGATGCCGCCATGGGCCAGATCGATGTTCCGGTGCGGCTGCTGGATCAGCGCCGCCCGGCGGAACTGGGCGCACTTGCCCGGCGGCACCTTCAGCCTGGGCAACTCGGAGAACGTCACGGCGAAGAACGCCTGGCCCCGGACCCCGTTGGCCCCGACGAGGCCGCTCCGCGCGAAGTAGACGCCGAGGGCGCTCACCTCGTCGCCGCCGGTCTTCGACTGGAGGTGCCGGAGCTCGGCCCGCAGCCGGTACCGGTCGGTCATCGGGTCCGGGCACAGTTCGAGCAGGGCGAACTCGAGCGCCTCGAACGAACACGTGCCGTCGCCGGTCGGCGAGGTGCCGAGGGCCGGCGCCCCAATGGGCCACTCGTGCCAGGCCGGTTTGCCGGTGCCCGGCACCAGCACCACCTGGCGGCGGGCGGTCAGCTCCCGTTGCACCTCCGCGAGCGGGTCCGCGGGGGGCGGCGCCTGCTCCGGCGGGACGGGCGGTTGGGTCTGGAACATCGCGCCGAGGGTGAAGGCGATCAACACGATCACCGGCGCGAGGGTCGCCGCGGCGGCGCCGCGGCGCCGCCGGTCGATCCACTCCCGGACCCGCCGGGCCCGGGTCCGGGCCGGGGCCACCGGCTCCTGTCCGGCTTCGCACCGGTCCAGATCGGCGAGGAACGCGCTGACCGTTGGGTAGCGCTCGGCGGGGTCTTTGGCGAGGCACTTGAGGACGACCGCTTCCAACCCCAGGGGGATCTCGGGGCGGAGGGCGCGCGGGGGCACGGGCGCGTAGGCGAGCACCTGCGCGATGACCTCGAACGGGTGCGCGCCGACGAACGGCGCGCGGCCGGTGAGGAGGTGGTAGAGGGTGGCACCGAGCCCGTACACGTCGGCCCGGCCGTCGATCTCGCCGTTCGCGCGGGACACCTGTTCGGGCGGCATGTACCCGGGGGTGCCGAGGGTGTCGGCGGTCCCGGTGAAACTGTTCCCGTCGCCGAGCCGCTTTGCCAGCCCGAAGTCCGCCACCTTGAGCGCCCCGTTGGTCCCGAGGAGGACGTTGGACGGCTTCAGGTCGCGGTGGACGATGCCCCGGGCGTGGGCGGCGGCGACCGCGGTCCCCACGCCCCGGATGATCGGCACCGCGTCCGCGGGGGCGAGCGGGTCCGGCCGCGTGGTGCCGGGCTTCGGCTTGAGCACATCGGCGAGCGACCCGCCGTCGAGGTACTCCATCGTGAAGAACGGGCTCGCGCGCAGAAAGTCCGACGTGAACACGCCGACGATGTTGGGGTGCTTGAGGTCGGCGAGGACCTGGAGCTCGGTGACGAACCGCTGGTACGCGGAGGGGTGCTCGGGCCGGCGCAGGAACTTGACGGCGACGAGCCGCTCGGACGGGCACTCGCGCGCCAGGTACACGTCGCCCATTCCGCCCCCGCCGAGGCGCCGGAGCAGTTCGAGCCCGGGCGGCGATTCGGGCAGCACCCCGCACTCCGCGGGCGGGGCGCCCACGGGTTCGGCCGCGGTCGGCCCTTCAGAGGCGGGGACCGGGGGCAGGTCGGTGACCGGCAGATCGACGAATGCGGGTGCGGGCGGCGCCCGATCGGGGGCGGTCTCGGCGGGGGCGCTGGTGGCCGCGCACACCGGGCACAGCCCGTTCGGCGACAAGAGCGCCGGGGTTCTGGAGCACCGAGAACAGGAACCGGGCGAAGACACCGGCGGACCCTCGGGGTTGGGCGGTCGGTTCCGGAAATGAGAAGGATGGTACCGCGGCGCCAGGACCGCCGCAAGAGGCCACCACAAAAGTATCTGAGGACTTTGGGTCAAACGCCTTCGGCCAAAAGTCGCGCGAGTGGGTTCACAGGGGGAGCGAGGACCGGGGGGCACCGGTGCGGGACCGGAACCGCGACAGAAGGCGAGCAGAGGGCGCGGCCCCGCGGGCGCAACCCCGGGGCCGCGGTCGCGGAAATTGCCGTGCCGGAGGGTCCCGAAACGCGCTCCGCCCCGGTGCCGACACCGG
>DASWYH010000545.1:0-2249 GCA_036405095.1 Gemmata sp.
TACGGAGCTTGCGGTTGAGTGATCCGTTGGTCGGCACGGGATGAACTCCGGAAGAGGTAAGGAGGGGTTCGCGTGCCTGAGATTGTAAGGACGGCGTGCGCGCCGTCAGCCCCCCGATTCGACCCAGATAATGAAGCCCAAGACCAGAGCAATAGCGCCAATCACTCCGATGGCCGCCCCGGTCTGTCCAGCCACGAGGTATCCGGCGGCCCCAGCAGCCAGCACGAGGGGAACCACGAGCGCGAAAGGAATGACCGACAAGGCGAGCCCACCGGCATCGGTGAAGCCGCCCAAAAATTGCCGCACGGATTCCCGCCGCGACTGCGAGGACAACGGATCAGAATTCGCTTTCGGACCACCGTCCTGCGCGGCGCCGCACCGCGGGCACGTCACGACGCGGTTCTCGATCGGGGCTCGGCACTGGCAACAAGGGCGCATAAACGTTTTCGTCACTCCGATTGGCTTTTTGCCCGCGCCAGTTCCTCGCGGAGCTTCGCGAGTTCCGCCTCGGCCGCTTGCCGCGCCTGGCGCTCGGCGTCGAGCTGGCGCCGGGCTTCGTCGCGCTCCTTGAGCAAGTCGCCCGGGAGCGGGAGCAACTCGCCGCGGAACCAGTACCGCACCCACCGCCCGAGCTGCCCGACTTCGAGTTCCAGTTCCGGGATCGGGCACCGCCCGAGCGCGTTCGGCACCACGGACGTGTAACCCTTCTCGCCCAGCCGGAACAGTGTGAACTCGTCCCCATCCGGATAAAACAGGAGGTAATACGGAACCCTCAATTCCTTCTCGTACTTCGTGTAGCTCGTTTCTTCGTCCTTGTGGGCGCTCGCCTTCGAGACGTACTCCAGCACCAGGAACGGCCCCACCGGTTGCAGCGGGGTCATGTAACTGCCCTCCGCAACGATCGGCCGCGGGTGGATCACCACCATGTTGTCCGGCACCACCTGACCGGGCCGATCGGCGTCCTGACCGGCGCGCGGGTACTGCACCAGCAGTTCGTTGAAGCACTGAACATCGGGCCGCGACACCTGAACCAGCGCGAAGCTGGCGAGCGTGATGGCCCGCTGGGTGGCCTGCGGGGTCGATTCCATGAAGTGCTCCAGCGGTAGCGACTTGAGGAACCGCCGCTCGGCGATCTCGTAGAGCACCTTGATGCGCTTCAGGTCGAGTTCGGGCGAAACGGTCGGCGTCATGCGAATCCTCCCCCGGCGAACGTGAATGAAGTGTACCCGCGTTCTCTTTACACATGGAAGGTCGAACAGTCACACGACGCCCTTGTTGCGCAGCGCTTGCACCGCGCCGGCATCTAACCCCAGAAGTTCACTCAGCACCTGTTCGGTTTGCGCGCCGAGGTGGGGCGGCATCGTCGGTTCGACCCCCGGGGCGCCGCGGAAGTGGAGCGGCGAACCGATCAGATCGACCGGGTTCCCCGACGGGTCGCGCACGGTCAGCTTCATCCCGCGGGCGAGCGTCTGCGGATCTCGGAACACGTCCGCGTAGCTGCGCACCACCGCGTGCGGGACGTTCGCGTCCGTAAGTCGCTCCTCCCACTCCGACGTGGGGAACCGCTTCATCACGGCTTCCACTTGCGGCACCACCTCGGCGCGGCGCTCGACGCGCTGGCGGTTCGTTGCGAACTCGGGCGCGGTGCCGAGCTCGGGCGCCCCGGCGGCCGCGCAGAACGCGCGCCACTGGCCATCGTTGCCGACGTTGAGAACGAGCCAGCCGTCTGCGGTGGCGAAGAGCTGATACGGCACGATTTGCAGGTGCGCGTTCCCCTGGCGTTGCGGGAGTTGCCCGCCGGTGAGGTACGCCTGCGCCACATTCACCTGCGCCGCGAGCGCGCAGTCGGCAAGGGCGAGGTCGATTGCGTACCCGTGCCCGCTGCGCGTGCGCGCGTGCAGCGCGGCGAGAACCGCGTTTGAAGCATAAAGGCCGGCCAGAATGTCGGCGACGGCGACCCCAACCTTGTAGGGCGGCCCCTCCGCCGGGCCGGTGATGCTCATGAGGCCGCTGAGTGCCTGAATTGCGAAATCGTACCCGGGAGCATCTTTCAACGGTCCGGTGCGACCGAAACCCGAAATCGAACACGCAATCAAGCGCGGGTGCCGCGCCAAAAGCGCTTCGGGTGTGAGGCCGAGTTTCTCCGCGCTGTCGGTGCGGAAGTTCTCCAGCAGCACATCGCACTTCGTGAGCAACTGGTGGAACAGGTCGCTCCCTTCGGCGCTCGCGATGTCCAGCGTGAGGGAGCG
>DASWYH010000546.1:0-16733 GCA_036405095.1 Gemmata sp.
GGAAGGCGGGGGCCTGTTCCCCGGCGACTCGGGCGACGTGCAGGGCGGCCTGTTCGACCTTTACATGGGCCGGCACCTCGCGGGGGCCGGCGGGATCGGGCTCGCGGCCGCGCTCGTGCGCCAGATGCAAGAGACCGGGGCCGCTCCCAAGCCGGTAACCAACACCGATGCAAACGCTCCAACCGCCGTCAGCCCGAACCGAGACGTTCCTGCAACACCTGGGAGTTGAGGAGCAGCTCCTCACCCAGGCCCGGGACAAGGCCCTTGAGGTTTACGCCGCGCTGCGCGGCGGCGACCTCAAGGGCGTGACCGCGCTGGGGGCCCAACAGGAGGAGCTCGCCGCCGCCCTCCGGGCCGCGTCCGCGGCCCGCCTCGGCGTGACGAACGACCTCGCCTCTGACCTCAACATCTCCCCGGACCGCCTCACGCTGCTTCAGCTCACCGAAGCCCTGCCGGAGCCCGAGCGCGAAGCGGTTCGGGCGGCCCGCGCGCGGCTCTCCGCGTGTGCCGCCGAGTTCACCCGAATTCAGACCCGGAACGCAAATCTTCTCGGACACCTTCGATCGTTCATTCGGGACGTGCTCGCCGACATCACCCCGGACAGCACCCCCCAAAGATACGGCCCCACCGGGGGCTGGTTGTCCCCGGCACCCGGTGCCCCCCTCCTGAGACGCGGAACCTGACGCATGAACGCCTTCCCCATCGGTACGTCGGCCATCGCAGCGGCACAGCGGGGCCTCGATCTGATCGGGCAGAACATCGCGAACGCGACCACCCCGGGCTACCACCGCGTCAGCCCGCAACTCGTTAACACCACCACCGGGACCGACGGCACCGGGGTCGACATCGCCTCGATCACCCGGTTCACCGCCCCCGCCGTGCGCACCGCGATCCTGAGCGGGAACGGCGAAGTGGGCAGCAGCTCCGCGAAGCTCGACGTGAGCCGGCAGATCGAAACCGCTCTCGCCACCGGCCAGGGCGGGATCGGCGACAAGATCGAGAACTTCTTCAACCGGGTCCAGCAACTGACCAGCACGCCCGACAGCCTGGCGTCCCGGCGCACGATCCTGACCGCCGCGTCCGACCTCGCGGACCAGTTCAACGCGACCGCCGGGGACATCGACCGGCTCCGCTCGGACGTCGGCAGCAAGATCACCTCGACCGTCGATCAGATCAACACCCTCGCGAGTCGGATCGCGGACCTGAACACCCGCATCCTCACCAAAGAGAACCGGGGGAACTCGGCCAACGACCTCCGCGACCAGCGCGAGGTGGCCATCGACGCGCTCTCTCAGCTCATCGACATCAAGACCGTTCAGGCCCCGGACGGCCAGATCAACGTGATCGCGTCCGACTCCCCGGTGGTGGTCGGGGAGTTCGCCAACAAGTTCACGGCGTCGCAGAACGCGAGCAACCAGATCGTCATCACCGATTCGTCGTCCGCGACCCCCAGGACGTTCCGGGCCGGCTCGCTCGGCGGGCTGCTCCAGTCGTTCAACTCCGACATCCCGGCCCTGCGGGCGCGGCTCGATACCGTGGCCGGTCAACTGATCCAGCAGGTCAACCAGGTCCAGGCGACGGGCCTCGGCACGACCCCGATCACCGCCCTGAGCGGCACGAACGGGGCGGCCTCGGCCTCGGCGGCGCTGAACGCGGCGGGGCTGCCGTTCCCGATCCAGGCCGGGCAGCTCACGGTGAGCGTGACCAACACCAGCGTCAGCCCCGCGACCCGCACCAACACGACCATCGCCATCGACCCGGCGACCCAGAGCCTCCAGGACATCGCGACCGCGCTCAGCGGCGTCCCGGGCCTGCAAGCGTCGGTCAACGCCGCCTCGAACACGCTCGACATTCAGGCCCAGGCGGGGTTCACGTTCGACTTCGCGGGGCGCGACTCGCTCCCGGCCGGCTCGGGCACGGTGGCCAACCCCGACACCTCCGGGCTGCTCGTCGCGCTCGGCGTCAACGGGCTGTTCGTGGGCACGACCGCGGCGAGCATCAAGGTGAGCCCGGCGGTGACCGCCGACCCCGGGCTGCTCGCGGCGTCCCGCACCGGCCAGCCCGGCGACGGCACCAACCTGGAGCGCCTCGGGGCCACCCGCGACGTTCCGGCCGTCGGCTCCCGGTCCTTTACGGAAGAGTTCGCCGACATCGCCGCAACCCTCGGGAGCGGGATCAACTCGCTCGACGACCGGCAGACGACCCAGACCAGCGCGCTCCGCGAGCTGACCGATCAGGAACTCGCGGTCACCGGGGTCGATACGAACGAGGAGCTGCTCAAGCTGCTCGCGTTCCAGCGCCAGATCCAGGGCGCGTCCAAGTTCCTGTCCGTCGTGAACACCTCGATGGACGCCCTCTTCGCGATCATCTGAGCCGCTCGATCGGGTGCGCTTCACCGGGCGCGGAAGCGCCCGCGCACCCGAGTCCCGAGCCCAGCGGGCCGGACCCATCCGAGAATACACCACCACCGAGGCCGACACCCATGAACCTGCGCGTAACGACTCAGACCCAGAACAACAACGCGGTTTTCAACATCCGGCAGCGGAGCGCCGAGCTGGCCAAGTACCAGAAACAGGTGACATCCGGGGTGCGGGTGGACAAGGCCTCCGATGACCCGGGCGCGTACCCGGCGCTGACCATCGCCAAGGCGGCCTCGAACCGGCTCGCGACCTACTCCCAAACGGTCAGCGACGCGACCGCCGTTCTGAACTCCGGCGTGAGCGCGATTCAGGACGTGAACAGCGTCCTGGTTCGCGCCAAGCAGATCGCCCTGGAGGCATCGGACGCCAGCACCCAGCCGGACAGCCGCGAGGCGCTCGCGACCGAACTCGACGGGCTGATCGAGCGTGCCCTCACCACGGTCAACTCGCGGCCCGACGGGAAAACCCTGTTTGCCGGCACCGCGACCGACACGCCCCCCTTCCGGGTGGCCACCACGGACAGCGCCGGCCGCCCGGCGACCATCGCTTACGACGGCTCCCCCGACCGCTCCCGCGTGGTGACCGGGCGGAACACGACGGTGGACACCCGGTACGTCGGCAGCGAGGTGTTCCAGCAGCCCGGCGGGGACGTGTTCGCGTCGCTGATCCAGTTGCGCGACAACCTGCGCGGCAACCTCCCGGCGAACACCACCTACACGCAGGCGCTGACGCAGAGCATCGCCGACGTCGACGCGGCCCGCACCGCCGTGAGCGAGGCCACCGGTGAGCAGGCCTCGAGCCTCGCGACCCTGGATTCGCTGTCCAGCCTGATCGACACCTCGAAGCTGGACTTCGACTCGCGGGTGGGTGACCTGGAAGGGACCGATTACGCCGAAGCGATTGTGAAGATGCAGGAGGCGCAGACCTCGTTGCAGGCGATCTACGCGGTGTCGGCCCAGCTCGCGGACCCGGGGCTGTTGAGCTTCATCGGCAACTGACCCGGTCCCGCGCCCGGTGCCCCGCGGCACGGCCCCAAGCACACCTCCCGAACGCGGCCCGGCCCGACCAACACGATTGGTTGGGCCGGGCCGCGTTCGTCGCTACAATCAAGGCTGTTCGCCGCGCCCGTTGTGGAGTGGAGCACGCTCATGGCCGCTGATGTCAGCCCGCTGTCCATCAAGCGCGAGGGCGCCGGCTTAAAAATCGAGTGGAGCGACGGGGTCACCACGGTCGCCGCGTTCCAGGTGCTCCGCGCGAAGTGCCCGTGCGCGACCTGCAACGAGGAGCGCGGGAAGCCGGTCGATCCGTTCCGCATCCTCACCCCGCAAGAGGTGGCCGCCGGGGCCCCGGCGCCGGTCGCGATGACCCCGGTCGGCCGCTACGCTTACCAGATCAAGTGGAACGACGGCCACGACACCGGCATCTACCCGCTCGCGCTGCTCCGCGAGCTGGGCGAGCGCCCGGCGTAACGCACTGCCCCCGGCGCCCTCCGCGCCGCGCACGAATAAGGACGCACATGAACCCGCAAATGCCTCAGAAGTTCTCGCTGCCCGGGGTGAAACAGGTCATCGCGGTCGCGAGCGGAAAGGGCGGCGTGGGCAAGTCCACGGTTGCCGCCAATCTCGCAATGGCGCTCCACATGTCCGGCAGCGCCGTGGGCCTCATGGACGCCGACATCTACGGCCCCTCGGTGCCGCTCATGTTCGGGCTCGGCACGGTCAACCCGCAGACCACCGCGTTCCCCATCGAGAAGTACGGCATCCGGCTGATGAGCATGGGCTTCCTGGTGAACCCGGAGCAGGCCGTAATCTGGCGCGGGCCGAAGGTCGCGCAGGCGGTGCAATCGTTCCTCACCCAGATCGACTGGGGCCAGCTCGATTACCTCATCATCGACCTCCCGCCGGGCACCGGGGACGCACAACTGACGCTGAGCCAGAGCGCCCCGCTCACCGGCGCGGTGATCGTCACCACCCCCGGAGAGGTCAGCCTGATCGATGCCCGCAAAGGGGTGAAGATGTTCGGCGAGGTCCGCGTGCCGATCCTCGGCATCGTCGAGAACATGAGCTACCTGGACATCGGCGGCACGAAGACCCCGATCTTCGGCGTGGGCGGCGGGCTGAAACTCGCTGAGGAGAGCCAGGTGCCCTTCCTGGGCGAGTTGCCGATCGACCCGCGCGTCGCGCAGTGCGGCGACACCGGCGAACCGATCGTGCGCCGGCACCCGGACTCGGCGGTCGCGAAGGCGTACCTGGAACTGGCGAAAACCGTCGCGGACGCCGCGAGCAAGCCCGGCGCGGCCCCGCTCCCGCCCGTCGCGCTGTGAGCGCGAACCCCGGCCGCAAGGCCGGGGCACTGGCGAACCCCGGCCGCAAGGCCGGGGTTGCGAGCGAGGCCCAGGGTGCAGCGCGACACCTCGGCGCCACGCACCCCCGGCCTTGCGGCCGGGTTCGCCTACACCTCGGCGCGCACGGTTTTGCGGAACACGGTGTCCTCGCGGTACATCCACTCGCCGCGCGCCAGGAGCTTCTCGCGCACCTCGGGGGACAACTCCGGGTTGCGGAGCGCGTCGAGGTTCTCCTCCAAATACTCCAGCGTCGAAGGCGCCGTGAAGCACGCGGACACGCCCGGCGTGTTCAGCGTGTAGCGGAAACAGTCGCTCGGCCGGAACGACGGATCGAGCAGCCGCCCGTAACACGTGTTGTTAAAGGTCAGGATCGACGTGCCGCGTTCGCGGGCGAACGGCAGCACCTCGGTTTCGGCTTTGCGGTGGGCCGCGCTGTGCCGCACCATCACCGGGTTCCAGCCCTCAACGATGGCGTCGCGTGCGATCCCGCGGTTGTGCGTCGAGAGCCCGTACACCTGCACCAGCCCGTCCGATTTGAGCCGATCTAACTCCGCGCGCACATCGGGCGTGATCCGCTGCCAGGACTGCGTCCAGAAAATCAGGAAGACGCTGATCCGTTCCAGTTTCAGGTTGCGGAGCGCGCGCTCCGCGTCTTTGCGGATCTTCGCGGGGTCGGCCTCGAACGTGCCCACCAGAACGTGAATCCCGCGCCGGTCCGCCGGGGAGAGCCGTGTCACGAACCGCGTGAGCGTGGCGTAGTTCGGCTCCCAAAAGAAGAGGTTAACGCCCTGCTCCGCGGCGCGAACGTATCCCCCAACGGGCAGCCCGTAGTGCCCCGACACACCGAGCGGGGACACGACCGGCCCGCCGGGGCCGAGCTGTTGCGGCCGCACGAGTTGGATTTGCGGTAGCGCCAGCGGCGCGGCCGGCTCGCGCGGCACGGCGGACGGCTCCCACGGCGTTTCGGGTGCGAGGGTCCAGATCGGAACCCGGCACATTTTCGCCGCGCGCGCGAGCACCAGCCACGACGTTTCGAGCGTCGGCTTCTCGATCAATTGCCGTGCCTGCTCCGGCGTGAGCGCCTGCGCCCGCGCGCACGGGTGCCCGGACGGGAACGGCAACGGCTCGGCAGCGCGCGCTTCGGAAATCTGCGCACCGAGGCGCACCAGATCGGCCCGGACTTCGTCGGCGGGGAACGCTTCCCCGACCTGCGCCGCGGCCCACTTGAGCGCGGCGAACGGCGGCGACTCCTGCCCGAGAATGTGTTTCGCAACGGCCTCGATGCGGTCCAGTTCGACGCCGCGCGTGAGCGCGTCGAACACCGGGGCCGTGTCCTCGCGCGGGTCACCGAGCTGCGCCAGCGCGTCGGCCCACTGGGCGGCGGCCCCGTCTTCGCGGAGCGCGAGAACGACCCAGCTCCGCACCCGCTCGTCGGGGTGGTTCACGAGCCGCGTCAGCACGGGGAGGGCCGCGCGCCGCCCGGGGCGCCCGAGCCGTTCGAGGTGCCGCGCGAGGACCGCCGGGTCCCAGTCCCAGAACGGGCACCACGCGGACGGGTCGTCGGGCACGCGCGCCGCCGGGCTCTCGCCGGTCCAGCGGTAGTGCAGGTAGTCGCGGAGCCGCACCGCGTGCGGTTCGGGCACGAGGAGCAGCCCGATCACTTCGGCGCGCGCGGTCGGATCGCGGCCCAACTCTTCGAGCCACTGCGCGAGGGCGTACCGCACCCGCCAGTGCGGGTCGTTGCTCGCGTGGCCGAGCAACTCGCGCTGATCGAGTGCGGCGAGCGCGTTCACCGCCGCCCGGCGGACCTGCCAGAACGGGTCCGTTGTCAGCAGCCGGCGAAGTGCGCCGGTCGCGTCTGGGAGCAGTTTCCGGCGCACCACCTCGCCCGCCGCGAGGATGCGGATGCTCGGGTGCGGACTCTCCAGCGCACGAACCACGGTGTCGCACACCAGCGGCGACGTGTCGTGTTCGAGGCCGCGCAGCGCCGCCCCCGCGGCGGTCGCGCTCGTCTCGCGGTTCAGTACCAGTTCGACCAGCCCCTCCACTTCGGCAACGTCGGTCGTGCCGCGGAACGACTCGGCGACCGCCGCCGCGAGGCCCGGGTCGAGCAGGGCGTAGGTGCGGGTCAGCGGGTGCTCGTTGGGAACGCGCATCGGTGCTTGTGCTGTGGGGTGGAGTTCGCTACCTTTGACGCATCATCAAGGGCCGGAGAGGTTCACGCAATGTCCGCTTCCCAGTCGGCCCCGGCGTGGCTGCTGTTACCGCTCCCGGCCAACGCAACGACCGACGAAGCGCTGATCGCGACCATCGAGCAACACGCGGCCACGTTACCCGGTGCGCTCAAGAAGCTCCACGACGCGCTCGACAAGGTGCGGGCGCTCGCGAGCTACGAGCCGGCCGTGAACCGGGCCAACGCCCTCGTCTGGGAGCAGCTCGGAGCGCTCCTCTCGGCGCCCGCCGGCGCGGACCGCATCGCGCTGATCCGGTACGCGCGCGACCACATGCCCGAGCGGGCCGCGGCCCGCGTCCTGCGGCGGCTCGCGAAAGACGCCGACATGAGCGTCCGCCGGACCGTCTCCAAAGCGGTCCACAAGGCGAAGATACAGGAAGTCGCGATCCCCGCCCGCAAGGACGGCGACTGGGACGCCTCCGGGTGGCTGATCCCCGACGAGGTCGCCAAGGTCACGCGCCACAAGACCGGGAAGCGCGCCCAGGACCGCAACGGCGTCCCCACCCTCACGAAGCTCGCCGAACTCCGGAAGCTCCTGAACATCAAGTCGCCGAACCAGCTCGGGTTCTTCCTGCTCGCGAGCGACCACAATAACGGCCCGTACACCACGCACACGATCCCCAAGCGGGACGGCACCGACCGCCGCATCTGCGCGCCCAAAAAGCAGCTCAAGTGGGTGCAGAAACAGATCCTGAAGCACATCCTGAGCAAGGTTCCGCCGCACCCGGCGGCGCACGGGTTCATCAACGGCCGGTCCACGGTCAGCAACGCGACCCCGCACGTCGGGGCGGAGCTGGTCGTGAAGTTCGACCTCAAAGACTTCTTCCCAACGGTGCACTACTTTCGCGTGATGGGGCTGTTCGCGAGCCTCGGCTACCCGGTCGGGAACTGCATGTTCGGCACCGACGACGACGCGAACCAAATTGCGCCAGTGCTCGCGCGGCTGTGCTGCTACACGCCGGACCCGGGGCTGTGGGGGAGCGCCACCCTCCCGCAAGGTGCCCCCACGTCGCCGGCGATCTCGAACCTTGTGTGCCGGCGCCTCGACGCCCGGCTCCAGGGCCTCGCCGAGGCGAACAAGGGCACGTTCACGCGGTACGCGGACGACCTCACCTTCTCGTTCCCAAAAGCCGAAGGCATGAACCTGGGCCGCTTCCGCTGGTGGGTCGATCAGGTGTGCCAGCAAGAGGGCTTCACCGTCAACCAGGAGAAGTTCCGCGTCATCCGCGATTCGCAGCGGCAGGTGGTGACCGGGATCGTGGTCAACGACGCGGTGCGGGTGCCGCGCGAGTTGCGGCGCGAGATCCGGGCCATTCTCCACAACTGCGAGACCCAGGACGTCGAATCACAGGCGCAGCGGCACCCGCGGTTCAAGGGCAACGTGCCGGCGTTTTGCCAGTACTTGCGCGGGATCGCGGCGTACCTGCACATGGTGCAACCCGAACAGGGGGCCGCCCTGCTCCGCCGGGTGAACGAGTTGCTCGGCGGCCCGATCGAAGGGGATGACGCGGGCGGCGGCGAACCGAAAGCGGGTGGCGCATGAGCACCGAAGACGAAGACGACACACCGGAAGCAACAACCGACGAAGCCGCACGGTTCCCGTCCGCGAGGGCCATCGTGGAACTGGAGGCGCTCTGCCAGCAAGCGCCCACCCCCGAGCGCGGGCTCGCAGCGTGGAAACTCGTGACCGCCGCGGCCACGAACCCGGACGCG
Organism: Gemmata sp.; assembly: GCA_036405095.1. Taxonomy (GTDB): domain Bacteria; phylum Planctomycetota; class Planctomycetia; order Gemmatales; family Gemmataceae; genus Gemmata. Next base: position 8,711 of record DASWYH010000546.1, read on the forward strand.
CACGCGGTGCTCGACTTCGCGCGCGAGCACGACCTCGTGCTGCCGTGCGAGCACACCGACGCGACCGCCACGAACCTGAAGTGGACCAACCCCATCGACGGCTCGGAGATGATCTGGATTCCCGGCGGGAAGTTCCCGATCGGCACCCAGGGCGAAACGGCCGAGTGCGCCGGGTTCTCGCTCGCCCGCTGGCCGGTCACGAACCGGCAGTTCGTGCGCTTCATGAGTGAGACATCGTACTGGCCCGAGGACGCACTCAACCCGGTCGCCGGGGATCTGCTCGCGCACTGCACGGGTGGGGTGATCCCAACGGGGAAAGAACAGCACCCGGTGACGTGGGTCTCGCTGTTCGACGCGCTGGCCTACTGCCGCTGGGCCGGTTTCACTTTGCCGACGGAGTGGATGTGGGAAAAAGCGGCCCGCGGCCCCGACGGGCGCGTGTACCCGTGGGGTTCGGGCACCGGCCCCAAGGGCACGCGGAAGCTGGCGCAGGTCGAGGCGGGCTCGACCTGCGCGGTGGGTAGTTATTCACACGTCCGCTCGCCCTTCGGGTGCGAGGACATGATCGGGAACGTGTCTGAGTGGTGCCGACCCGTAGCCGCCGACGCCGCGCCGGGCGACATCCCGACGGGCGAACCGAAGATCCCGTTCCCGAGCGACGCGCACCCGGTGGAAGCCGTGGTGCGCGGGGCCTGTTTCCTGCGCGGGTCCGCGAACGCGATGAAATCCACGCACCGGCGTCACCTGTCCGTGTCACGGCGGAACCAGTGGGTCGGGTTCCGCCCCGCGTGCGCGCTCCCCGTGCGCCCGCAACTCGGGTTTTGAGTCAGCGGGCCTCCCGGCGTCAAACCCGGCAGCCACCGATCAAACTCGACGCACTATTAACCCCCTTCGCGAATGGGCTACTGACTGCTAGAAAATACGAGAATCGGTTCCGCCGTCGTGAAGTTAGCAGCTTCTGCGGTGTTACGCCGCGGGTGGTGTTCAGCGCCGGTCAGTTGGAGACTCGCTCCTGAGTCTCGACCACAGGTCGCAACGAGACCCTGGAGCGTGTGCCGACGGGATGAAAGTAGCCCGGCGGCGGAGCCTGATTCGTGACAAGAGGAGTCGAAGTTCTGCCACCGCGGAGTTAGCGAAAACTGCGGCGATACGCCGCGGGCGGTTCTCGGTGCCGGACAGTTCGGATTGGTCCGCCGCGCGAAGCGCTACCCAGGGGAGAACGGCGGGCCCACAGGTTCAAAAAGTAGCCCGATGGCAGAACGCGCCTTATCACACCGATAATGAGGGTATTCGGTTCCGCTACCGTTGCAGTTAGCGTTTTCTGCGGTGTTACGCCGCGGGCGGTTCGCAATGCCGGTCAGTTGGAGATCATGTCTGGGCACAGGTCGCCTGTCCTGATCAGATCCAGCGATGTCGGAAAGTAGCCCGGCGGCGGAACCGAGCCCTCGCGGTGTGGAAAACGAGACAACCGGTTCTGCCGCTGCGAGGTTAGCGGTTTCTGCGGCGCTACGCCGCGGGCGGTTCTCAATGCCGAGCTGTTTTAAGATCGGTCTCGGCACAGGTCGCCTGTCTGCTTGACTCCAGGCGATGCCCGAAAGTGGCCCGGCGGCAGAACCGGCCCGTCGTCTCCGCTCGGCGCTCCGGGTCGAGCGCTCGTCCCCCCTCACTCTCAGCGCAGCTCTTTACTCAGTTCCTTCTCACCAACTCGAAACTACTCACCCCTTTCGGGGTTCGATACACTTCTGGATACCCATCCCGCCCGTGCGCCTGCACCCGGAGTAGTCACCCGTGCCGCTGTTGTTCGCCGTCACGATGTTCGTGAGCGCGTCGCTGCTGTTCATGGTTCAGCCGATGGTTGCCAAGGCGGTACTGCCCCTGTTGGGCGGCAGCCCGGCCGTGTGGAACGGCTGCATGGTGTTCTTCCAGGCGCTGCTGCTCCTCGGCTACCTGTACGCCGACCGGCTCACGCGCCAGAAGAGCACCTCCAAACAGTGGGTGACCCACTGCGCGGTTCTGGCGCTGCCCGTTGTCGTGTTCGCGCTGGCCGTGGTGTTCAGCGCGAAACACACGCCCATCGCGGTGGTCGAGGCGCTGGCCCCGTCGGGGGACACCAGCCCCGTCCTCAGCGTGCTCGCGATCCTCACGATTGCAATCGGAATCCCGTTCTTCGTGTGTTCCACCACCGCGACGCTGCTCCAGAAGTGGTTCACGTACACCGGGCACCCGTCGGCGCGCGACCCGTACTTCCTGTACGCCGCGAGCAACTTCGGGAGCTTGATCTCGCTCCTCGGCTACCCCATCTTCATCGAACCGAACCTCACACAGGGCGGGCAGACGTGGGTCTGGGCGGTCGGGTTCCTCGGGCTCGCGGCCCTGATCGTCGCGTGCGGAAAGGCGGCGGTGAACCCGCTCGGGGTGCCGCCGGGCAGCCAGGCGGCGACCGCAACCCCGGCCGCCGGGACGACCGAACCGCCGCCCTCGTGGGCGCGGATGGCGAAGTGGACCGCGCTCGCGTTCGTGCCCAGCAGCCTGATGCTCGGCGTGACCTTCCACATGACCACCGACATCGCCAGCATCCCGCTCCTGTGGGTCGGGCCGCTCGCGCTGTACCTGATTACGTTCATCATCGCGTTCGGGCGGGTGCCACCGTGGTTCCGCCTCTTGATCGGCAACCTCGCGCCGGTGATGATCCTCCTGCTGGTGTTCTCCCTCACGTCGGGCGTGATCGGGAACAAGGTCGGCCTCAGCCTGCTGTTGCACCTCGTCACGTTCTTCGCCGCGGCGCTGATGTGCCACTACGAACTGGCCCGCGACCGCCCGAGCCCCCAGTACCTCACCACGTACTTCCTCATCATGTCGCTCGGCGGCGTTCTGGGCGGCATCTTCAACTCGCTCGTCGCGCCGGTCATCTTCGCACAGGACTACGAGTACAAGCTCGTGCTGGTGATCGCGTGCCTGATGGTGCCGCGGCTGAGCACTTCAGACCAAGATGAAAACGAACCGAAACCCAATAGCGACACGGCGGTCGCGATGGACCTCGCCGTCAGCTCCGCGGTCGCCAGCCCGTTCGCGGTCGCCGGCCGCTGGGTGATGCGCCTCGTGGACCGCGACAAGCGGGTCGCGCGGCTCCTCGACCTGTTGGTCCCCGTACTGGTCGGGCTCGCGTTCTGGCAGATGCAGAAGCTCGGGCAGTTCGAGTGGTACAGCAAGACCGTGCGGAGCATCGCGTCAACCCTGGGGATCGGCGTGGAGATGATCCACAACATTTTCGTGTACGCGCTGCCGGTGATGGTGTGCTTCTTCTTCGTGGACCGCCCGGTGCGGTTCGCGCTGTGCGTGGCGGTGATCCTCGGCATCAGCACGTTCCGCGACGAATCGAACGACGAGGTGCGGACGGTCTACACCGAGCGCAGCTTCTTCGGCATCCTGAAGGTCGAACAGCGCAACCAGTACACCCGTCTGGTCCACGGCACCACGCTCCACGGGACGCAGATCAACGAGAACTTCCGCCCGCACTGGGCGGACGAGTTCCAGCGCCTCACCGTCACGAACCCGCTCGACAACATCGTGGTGCTGGGCGCGCAGGTCAACTTCAACCCGCGCGAAGAGCCGCTGACGTACTACCACCGTTCGGGACCGGTCGGGGCGATGTTCCGCCAGCTCCGGACCCGCAACGACGGGGCCGACGAGAACGCGCCCGTCGCGATGGTCGGGCTCGGCACCGGGAGCGCGTCGTGTTACGTCAGCAAGGGCCAGAAGCTCACCTTCTACGAGATCGACCCGGCCGTGCGGCGGATCGTCGAAACCCCGTGGAAGGTGATGAACGAGAAAGATCTGAAGGAACGGGGCTCGGCGCCGATCACCGACCCCGAAGTGCGGGCGAAAGTGGACGCGCTTGGGGTCCGCATTTACACCCCCGAGGAGTTCGAGAAAGCGAAGCAGGAGCACGCGGACAATACGCGGGTCTGGGAAACGTACAAGAAGAACCTCAAGGAGCGCGGGTCCGCGCCGGTCACCGACCCCGAAATCCGGAAGCAACTGGAGAATCTGGGGGCGAGCATGTACGCCCTTTACACCAAGGCCGAGTACGAGGAGGCGCTCCGGGAGCGCGGGTCCGGGCCGATCAGCGACCCCGTGATCCGCAAAAAGGTGGAAGCGCTCGGGGGCCACATTTACACCCAGGAAGAGGCCCAACGGGAGGCGAAGGCCCGCGGCGCCGGGAAGGAGCCGCTCAAGGACCACGGGGTCATCATCTACAACCAGCAGGAGTATGAAGAGGAGGCGCGGAACCGCCCCGACCGACCGCCCGTTTCGGAACACGTCAAAGCGCCCGCTCCGCTCCCCGTGGTGCCGCAGATGGGGCCGTTCACCTACGTCGCGGACGCCCGCCGGCGCGGCGCCGAGATCGACTTCCGCATGGGCGACGCCCGGCTCAAGCTCAAGGAGGAGACCGACCGCAAGTACGCGCTGCTGCTCGTCGATGCGTTCAGCTCGGACTCGATCCCGGTCCACCTGCTGACCAACGAGGCCGTCGCGCTCTACCTCGATCGGCTCACCGACGACGGCATCCTGGCGCTGCACATCTCGAACAAGTTCGTCCGGCTGGAACCGGTCGTGGCCGCGATCGCGAAGCACCACAACCTCGTCGCGAGGGTGTGGAACGACGACGCCGAGGGGCGCCCCGGGAAGACGGCTTCGAGCTGGGTGGCGCTGGCCCGTAAGCCGGAGCACCTGGGCGCCCGGATCGCGTCCCCGATCGGCGACCTGGTGAGCGAGCACGGTAGCGGCGCCCAACTCAACCGCATTCTCCAGCGCGAGTACCCGGAGCTGATCCCGCTGCTCGAAAAGGCTATCTCGAAGCAGCAGGAAACGGCCCTGGCGTTCCTCGACAAGCGCACCGACGACCGGGCCCGGTGGTTCGCGGCCCTGGTCCGCCGACACGGGGTGTTCGCCACCGCGATGAGCGCCCTCCACGACGAAACCGGCTACGGGTTCCGCCCGGTGGAGGTGCTCGACGGGGTGGAGGCGTGGACCGATGACTACGCCGACGTGATGCGGGTGATGATGATCCCCGAGCTTCAGGCGCTGCGGAAGTTCTTCGGCCTGCCCACCCCGGTGGAGCGGTGATCCGCTCGCCCCGCCCCGCGCCTTCTGTGCCCGGCGTGTCGATCGGAGTTGTCGGTTCGAGCGCGCGGGCGGCGGTCCATTCGCTGGCCCGCGCGGGCTACTCGGCGTGGGCGATCGACCAGTTCGCCGACCGCGACCTGAAGCGCGTCGCCGCGTGCGCGGTGTGCCCACCCGGCGGCTACCCGGGCGCACTTCCCGAACTCGCGCGGCAGTTCCCGCCGGGGCCGGTGCTCTACACCGGCGGCCTCGAAAACCACCCGTCCGTCCTTGCGGAGTTGGCAAGATCCCGCGAGGTGTGGGGCGCCCCGCCCGAAGCGCTGGCCCGCGTCCGCGACCCGTTCGCGCTGTTCCCCGCTCTCGAACGTGCGGGCTTTGCGGTGCCGCGGCTCGTTCCGCGCGGCGAACCGTGTCCGTGCGAAGGGCGCTGGCTCCGCAAGCCCTTCGCGTCCGGCGGCGGAATCGGCATCCGCTTCGCCAGCCCCGGCGAAGCCGCGTCACCCGACCACTACTTTCAGGAATGGCTCGAAGGCGCACCGATGTCCGCGGTGTTCGTCAACGATGTGCTTTTCGGCGCCACGGAGCAACTGATCGGCGAACCGTGGCTGCACGCGGAGCCGTTTGCGTATTGCGGCAACATCGGACCTATTGACTTTGCGTTCCCGTCCCCGGAACTCGGGCTGTGTGGGGCGTGGGGAATCGACTTTATCGCAAGCGCAGACGGGGCGTGCCTGATCGAGGTGAACCCGCGGTACACGGCCGCGGTGGAGGTACTCGAACACGCGAATCAAAAGAACCTCTTCCCCCGCCTCCCTCCTTTCAGGAAAGGGGAGGAAGACGACCTCCCCCCCGGCCCCCTCCCTGAAGGGAGGGGGAGAGAAACCCCTTGGGAATCGCGACACAAAACCGATGGGCTGAGCGCTGCCGCCGAACGCCCCCTCCCTGAAGGGAGGGGGCCGGGGGGTGGGTCTGCTTCTCCCCCTCCCTTCGGGGAGGGGGCCGGGGGGAGGGGGTTCTCCTTCGCGCTGCTCGACGTTCACGCCATCCGGTTCGGCCCGCCCCTTTCACGGGCCGCGAGCAAGGCGAACCTTGTGCTCTTCAACCGGTGGTTCCAACTCCGCGCGAGCCGGACCGATCGGCTCCGATTCTGGCGCGGTTACTGCGAAGCCCGCCCGGCGCTGGCCCGCGCAAACGCCCAGGCGGCGCAAGAACTCGAACGCGCGACGCTCGCCTCCAACCGGCGGTTCTGGATGGCGCGCACGGCGCGCTACAAGGGCACCCACCGCACCGTCCGCAAAGTGCGCGCGGGCGCGGTTCGGGGGCTCGCGGTGCGCGACCTGCCCGACGACTTCCTCCGCGCCCTCCTCGCGAACCCCGATGCGCTCTTTACCGCACCCGGAACGCGCCTCCTCAAACAGTGCGCCGGCTCGACGGTGGCGGAAATCGAGATGCCGACGCCCGACGGCCCGCGCGCCGTCATCCTGAAGCGCGTGAACACGCGAAGCACCTTCGCCGCCCTCAAGAACTGGGTCCGCTCGTCGAGCGCGCGCCGGTCGTGGCTCGTCGGGCACGGGTTGTGTGAGCGCTGGCTGCCGACCCCGCGCCCGCTCGCGGTGCTCCACCGCTACCGCGCCGGATTTCTCCCGGCGGAAGGCTATTTGCTTACCGAGAAGGTGCCCGACTCGATCGGGCTGCCCGAAGCGGTCCAGGCGTGTCGGGATCGGGCCGTTCTCCGCGCCTGGGCCGAACGGCTCGCGCGCGTGGTGCGCGCGATGCACGACCGCGGGGTTTCGCACCGCGACCTCAAAGCGCCCAACGTGATGCTGGCGCGCGCCGCCACGCCGGTGCTGATCGACCTCGTGGGCGTGCGTACCAGCACGAGCGCGGTGCCCTTCGCGCGGTGTGCGAAGGAACTGGCGCGGCTGAACGCCAGCTTCCTCGCGGTGCCGCACATCACGCACACGGAGCGCCTGCGGTTCCTGCGCACCTACCTGGGCGCCGGTGCCCGCGGCGCGGGCTGGAAAAAGTGGTGGAACGCGGTATCCGTGGCCACACGGGCGAAGGTTGCCAAGAACGCGCGCAGCGGGCGCCCGATCGGATAACCGATATTACCCGCGAAATGTGAAGAGCCGCACACCCGGCGACCGAAAAAGACTCAGTCGCGCACCGGGCGCGGCGCTCCGGTTCTCCGCCACGCAGGGCGCTGTGTATGCCGTGTTCGCCGCTGCGCCTTTTGTCGCTCACCACCCTCGCCCTCCTCGTTGGGGCGTGCGTCGGTTGCGAAACGATGCGCGCCGACACGAGCGCACCAAAACCGCGCCCGGCGGACCTCGCCCCGCCGGCGCCCGCGACAACCACGACCACCTCGACCGTGCCGCCGGGCAAGAAACACACCCGCGGCGCCTACTACGTTCTGTATCACGACTTCGAGATCGACAAGACGGACCCGCTGTTCGCGGAACTGGACGCGCTCCCGGACCAGGTGTTCGGCGAACTGAAGCTGCCGCCGAGCAACAGCATCGTGCAGGTGTTCCTGTTCGACACCCAGGAGCGGTACGAGCGGTACATGCGGGCCAAGTACCGGGACCTGCCGCCGCGCCGGGCGTACTTCATCGCCGAACCGCGGCCCGGCGGCGCCGACGAACTCAAGATCTTCACCTGGCTCGGCGACCACCTCAGCACTGACCTCCGGCACGAGCTCACGCACGCGCTTCTGCGCGGCGCGCTCAAGGACGTGCCGCTGTGGCTGGACGAGGGCCTGGCGGGCTACTTCGAGCTGCCACCAAATCAGGATGGCGTGAACCAACAGCACCTGGATACACTGCGCCGCGGCCCGTTCCAACCGGACCTCGCCCGGTTGGAGAAGCTCAAGGACGTGGGCGAGATGCAGAAACCCGAG
>DASWYH010000547.1:0-3738 GCA_036405095.1 Gemmata sp.
AGAGGCACGGAGCGAATTACCCGACGACGTTTTCGCGGGCCTCTTCGCTCGTGAAGTTGGGCAGGGGCGGGAGCTTCACCCCGAACAGCCCCGCGATGAACGGCGCCCACTGGATCAGGGTCTTCAGCAACTGCCCGTCGCCGAGCTTCACCTCTTCGCGACCGTCGCCAGCGCCGCCCAGGTTCACGTGAAAGTGCAGGTGCATGCTGCTCCTTCTTGGGTTGAAGAACTTGGACCGTCGGCGGCAATCCGCCCGCGTCCGGACTCACCACGATCACCGGCGGGGGAACCGCCGGTAATGTCACCTCTTTGCCGATCCACCGGTTCGCCAGCGCGGTCGCCACGGAGAAGGTCAGCACGCCCGCCGCATAGAGCGCGAGCAGTTTCAGCTTCTCGACGTAACCGGTTACAGTGTCGGCCATGTCTGCCCCTACGGTTTGAGTTTGCCCGGTTCCGTCCAGAGCAACGGGAAGTGCAGCTCCGTCGTCTCGCGGTTCTGGGCCATCTTCCAATTCCGAACATCGATCCCGGCCCCCTCGCGCGTTGGGATGGCGCACGGCTTGAACCAGTCCGCCGGGTCGCCGGCCTCGCTCGCGCCGGCCTTCGGGCGCCGCTTCGTTACGGATTCGACCGAGGCGCCCCACACCCGCGCCCGCTGCCCTTTTGCCGTCGTGCAACAAACCGTGCTAAGCAACTCGCCGGTGTCGGTGCGGAAGATGCCCCCGCCGCTGTCGCCGCTCGATACGCTCAGGCTGAACTCGGTCTGCCCGTTGCCGTCCTGACTGTTGCGGACCTCACCGTCTTCGCGGTTCCCGGGCACATCGACCCCGTAGCCGGCGTGCCAGATTTTCGCGCCAGCTTCCGGATTCTTGCTCGCGAGCATCGCGAACGGGAGGTCGCCCAGGTCGGCGGATTCGGTGACGAGCCAAGCGCAGTCACTGCCCTCTTCGAGGTTCACGACCCGCACTTTGAATTGCTTGCCCTCGCGCAACTGGCAGGTGCCCACCGCTCCGGTTCCGACGTGCCGCACGCAGTGGGCCGCGGTCAGCATGTCCCATTTGCCATCGGCCCGGCGCGGGTAAACGACCGTCGCCGTACAGCCGGCGTTGGTGAACTGGATGCGCCCAAGGGCGTTGAGCGGATCGGCCTTCGGTGTGGGCTTGGGCGTGTCGGGTTGCGGCTTGGGCGCGTCCGGGATCGGTGGCACCTTGTCGCAACACCGCTCGATTTCCACCGTCACCGATTGCTCTTCAACCTCAATCCCACCGTCTACCCCGGTCTTGATGACGAGCGCTTCGACCTGATACACGCCGGGGGGCGCGACGAATTCGAGCGTCCCCCGGGGCGTGTTGGCGCGCTGCACGTTTTCGCGCGGGTACACCCGCCACACGATCCCGGCCTTCGGGTCGATGCCCTCGGCCTTGAGCTTGACGAGCGTAAACGGTTTGTACTTGGTCGCCCCGCTCAGGCTGAGCGGGAGGCGGTCCGGTTGGGCGGGAGCGGTTCCCACGAGGCAGGCGAGCGCGACCAGAACCGCGCCGAATTTGGGGATTCGCAAGATACTTCTCCGGTGGAAGTCGCACAGGGGCGAGTCACCAGAGATGATTGACTATCGCGGTTCGGGCCTCACGCGGCACACCACCGCCTCGCACCACACCGGGCCGCCTGGGTAGTGCTCACAGGTGGACGCCGCGAAATCGAAGTCGCCCGCGTACCGCAGCCCATACCGGCCGAGTCGCGCCGGATCGTTCGGAGCCGCAATGCAGGGCGTACCAAAGTTGGCCTCTCGAAACACGGGCTCCGACCACAGGAGCGGATTCGATGGGTGTCCCGACATCCGGAAGATGTGGGGCCGGGGCGAAGGGCACGCGACGAACGCCGCCCGCGCGGCGCGGATCGCTGACGGCGTGTATTCGTCGTCGTCGTCCAGCGCCATCAGGTACGCGCCCTGGGCTTGGCGGGTATCGAGTACCCAGTTCCGCGGTCGGTGTCCCCAGATGCCCCGCTCGCCGAGGTTCTCCACGTAGCGAACCGGCAGTCGGGCCGCGAACAGCCCGCACAACTCGTTGGCGACCGGTTGCGGGCCGTCACCGACCACGAGCACCTCATCGCCGGGGCGCCAGTCCTGGCCCACGAGGGACGCGAGCGACCGGGCCAGCGTCGGCCGGGTGACGGTCGCGATGACGAGCGAAATCGTTGGTTCAGCCAAAGAGGTACTCCCCGCGTGCATGCTCGCGTTCCCAGCCGCCGACGTGAAAGTCCGGCGATAGTGTCACCCCGAACCGGGCCGCAAGCGCGTCGTAATCCTGCCACCGGTGCGAGTGGTGCCACAGGAACCCCGAACCGCGCTCCTCTCGCACCGGTGGCAGGAGCGCCGTCGGCCAGTAGACCCCGCCGAATTGTTCCTGAATCAACTCTTCGAGCACTTGTTCCGCGGGCCACCCTCCGGGGCGTTGGTGCCAGTATCGCCCTGGGGCCACGGCCGCGAGCACCTCGGGCACGTTCCAGCGGCCCACGTCCAGTAGCGCGAACTCCGTTCGTATCGGGAACCGCGGCGCCCCGCTCGGGCCGGTACACGCCCGGGTCGCCAACGCCAGCCCCGACGCGCGCAACTCGCGGGCGCCGTCTTGGAGCCAGTGCGCGCCGGTGAACAGCAGCCGCTGAGACAGCTTCGCGACCACGGCCAGCCCGTGCTCAGTGCCCCAGAGCGCGGCCCGGTGATACACCGCGAGGTCGCCGCCCGTGTGCCCGAGCCGCTCCGGGTTGGTGACGAACGTGACGGCCGGGTGCGCGGCGCAGATGCGCCCGAGTGCCGCGGCGCTGTCCGGGTGGTCATTGCTCACCAGGATCGGCACCGGGCCACACGTCGCGCGGATCAGCCGAATCTGAAGCTCGATTAATTCCGGCCACTTGTACGAACCGATCGCGACCCCACATCGCGGGTCGCCCTCACGCTCGGGTGCCGCGTACTGCGGGCACCGGTCACAGGACCGCACACGGTCGCTCACGTACACCCGGGTGGCCTTCTCGTGCCGGTCGCACTCGCGCACACTCCGGGCCTCGCCGGCGCAGGTGTGGCAGTGTTCCAACACGATGCCTTCGTGCGCGCATGGGGCGCGAGCCAGAACCGGCAGCGCGCGAACCGGGGCAGCCGCCTTGCCCGCGTGGTGCGGGTAGGTCTGGGTTGCACCGGCGGCCTTACGCGCGGCGGTCCGGGCGACGATCTCTTTGGCGCCCACGGGGCTACTCCGTGATGTTGAACGTGACGGTGCCCGAGCAGGGACCGGACCCGAAGCCGCAACAGTTGAACGTGCTGAACCCGCTGTACACCAAGTTGACGGGGCGGGTACACAGGTCGCCGCTGTTGGGCGCCTGATCGGTCACCAAAATGTTCGAGCCGAAGCGCCCGTTGCACGCGAGCGCGAACCGGACCGCGAACCCGTTGCTGTTACACCCGCCGATGGCGTTGTTCTCCCACACGTTGAGAGACGGGTTCCAGGTGAGCGTGAAGTTGGACGGCGCGACACTGACCCAGTCGCCGGTCTGGCCCGACACGGTGACAAACAGGGTCTCCGGGAACTCCGTGTCGCCGCCACAACACGGGGTGGTCACCGTGTCCCCGTCCGGGCCGCATTCCGCCTCCGCTTCGGCCTCGGTGGCGTAGGGGCCGCTACAGATGACGATGTCCGCGTCGCACCGGTCCTCTTCGAGCAGCTCCGCTACGATCTGTGTGCCGGT
>DASWYH010000548.1:0-8108 GCA_036405095.1 Gemmata sp.
ACGAGATGGAGGGGAGCCTGTACGGGATCTTCGTGTGGGCCACCGTGTTCGCCGTGCTTGTATGGATGACGGTGGCGGGAGTGAAGGTCGGATTCAACGCGATGGTCGGGGGCGCGACGGCGGGTACCGTGACCGCGAGCAACACCCCGCAATCGGATTGGGAGGCGTTGGCCCGACGGGCCGGGGTACCGCAGGAGCGAATCGAGGAGTGGAAGGCGAAGGCCAAGGGCGCGCCGGCGGCCGCGAAGCAGGCGGCCGAGGACCCGGCGAACCAGAAGGCTGCAGCCGAAGCGGCGACGCGGGTCACGTGGTACGCGTTCTCCGGGGCGTGGGTGTCGGTGACGGCTGCGGCGGCGGGCCGGTACGTGGGCTCCGGCCCAGCGATCCGGCTGCTGAGTATCTCGGCTGCGCCCCGGGCGTGAGTGACGGGTGCACGAATCCGCAGAACCAGATGGCGTTGCTTTCGGGAGGTGGTCTCGCCTCCCGATCTCATTTTGTAGGGGGCCGCCGTGGCGAGGGAGCAACAGAAGCAAGAGATCGACGACAAGGTGACGGCGCTGGTGCGCGGCCGGTTCGGCGGCGACTACAAGGCAGCGTTTGCGCACTACGATGCCGACTGCAACGGGGTGATCGACAAGGACGAGTTGAAGGCGCTGTTGGCGGACGCGGGGATCGGGAGCGTGGTGACCCGGTGGGCGTGGGCCAACGGGATCATGAGTGAGGTGGACAAGGACCGGGATGGGGCTATCTCATGGGCCGAGTTCGAGTCGGTGTTTGAGGGGAATAAATCGTGACGGCCTGGCAGTTGCTGGCACGACTCCTGGTTTGGGTATAGTTCCCCGGAGTTGACCACAGGGGTGCCGCTATGCTGAAACGCCTGCTTCTCGTCCTTGCGACAATAGGCGCGCTGACCACAACGGGCTGCTGTCACCATCACCACCACCGGCACTGCCGGTAGGCTGCTACCTTATGTAAGCCGAACGCTCAGATGGCACCGGGCCGAACACCAGGGGGATGATTCGATGAGCGACGAGCAGAAGGCCGTACTGGATAAGCTCAAGGCCCGCCAGGCGCGGACACTGGCCGAGATGCAGATCGCCGGGTTGGAGGTGCTGCTGGACGAGAGCCTGCCGCCCCGGGGCGAGCAGCTACACGTCGGGCGGGAGGTGTGGGAGGAGATGCAGGCGGCGCTGCCGGTGGTGGAGAAGGAGATCGAAGACGCGGAAGACGAGTAGCTACCGGAATCCGAGGGGTTACAAATCCAGCCCTTCGCCGCGCCCGTGCGAACTGGTGCGCCAACCGTACCCCGAGTGACCGGCCCGCCGGTTCCACTCGAACGTCACGTCCTTGCCTGCCGTAGTGGCGAACCGCTCGTCCCACAGCGGGCAGTAGGTCGCCAGCGGCGTACCCCGCTGGGCATTCTGCACGAGCCACTCGTAATCCGAAATGCCGGTGGTCGGCCCTTCGGCCATCTTTACCGCCTCGGCCATCACTCGGAGTTCCATTTCGTCGATCGACGTGTTGTCCTGCTTCCCGGACCTGGTGCGAGTAACGACAGCGGCCCACCCACCAACACCGGTCTGGTCGTTGACGGTACCGTCAGAGTGGATTTCGGTTCGAGCGGTCCTGGCGGCAGAGCGCTGCAGAATGTGTGTTCGCGCAAGCGCTCAGTTCTACCGGATCGACGTATCCCACCACGTTCAAGTCGGCCCCCGCACGAGGTCACGCACTTGGAGTTCAAATGCCTGCCCAGCTACAGCCCGCAACTCAATCCGATCGAGCGGTTCTGGAAGAAGCTGCGGTGGCGGGCCACCCACAACCGACTGTTCGGTACGCTGATCGACCTGGGGACCTGGATTCGGGCCAGCCTCAGCTACTTCCAGACCGTCCGACATAATGCCAAAACAATCATTGAGTTTCGGTCAAACCGAAAGGCAGCTAAATGAGACAGTATCAGCGGGTGCGTGTATCAGAACTGTGGTCAGACCTGTGGCCGAAGGTTTTGGACACGGCCGGCCGCTTGGTCTCTGGATCAGCGGCCCCGGACGATGTACACGCCGTCGCCGGAAGTTCCACGGCTGGGCCTGTGGGATCGCGATGGGGCTGAACCCGGTCGGGTATGAGGTTCAGTGCCGGTTGTTGCAGGAATCGTTCACCAGACAGGGTGCTGAAGACGTGGCGTTTCTCAGCCTCTACGGTAGGCGGTGGTTCTCGAACTCTGACCAACTGCCCCCCGGCGAATTGTGGGAGCAGTGCCTGGCGGCCGGGGCGATCAAGAGTCGGGCGAAGCAGTTGTCTCTGCTGATAGCGTTCGCACGGGACATCACCGGCAACCCGTTCCGCCCCCGTACCACCCGACCTCCAACCGGGTGAACGTGGTGACCGCGGCGACCGCTTCGCGCGGCTTGGGTCGGGCCGCGCCCTTGACCCGCGGGCGGCCACGGCCGGGGTACAGCGGGGGCGGGTCGAACAGGTTCGCGTCCGGGTGCCACGTGCTGACCAGGGTCAAGGCGTGGGTGCCGTACCCCGAATCCCCGGCAAACAGGAACGTGCGGCCCGGGAACCGGATTAGCAGCAGGCCCAACAGCACGCACATGATCCGGGCCGGGGTGCGGTGCGCCCGGTTCCGCTTCCGGTCGTCGTCCGCAGACCGGTACGGGTCGATGAGGACGAGGCGCGCCCACGGGCGGGTGGCGAACGGGAACGTCACCAGGACCGCGAGCACCACCCACGTGTGGCCGTATCGGAACGCGGTGTACGAGTGGCGCGAGCGCACCGGGTCGCGGTGCCGGGCCTGGCCGTACACGCATGCCCCCTTGTGCCCGCCCCCGGTGTCGTCCCCGACCCGCAGCACCGGACCGTCGGGAACCAGGTGGTCCAGCACGAACCGCATGAGCGCGCACCCGAGCGCAAGCCCCGACCAGGGCGCGCGAAAAAGCACCCGCTGGTAGTCGGTCGGGTGCCCCGGGGCCAGGTGCCGCAAGGTCCGAAGCACAGTGGCGACGGTTCGCCGCCCGGTCGCCACCCGTGTCCCGACCAGCAACGCCAAGAACCGTTGGTACGTCGGGCTTGTGAAGTGCGGCGCCAGAACCGATACCAGCGCCTGAGCCTCGGGTGGTACAGTCATGGCAGCCGTCCGTGGGCGAGGGCCACGAGAGCTTCAGCAACTCTCATGATATCTCACCATGGACGGTTCCTAAATCGGCAGCAGTCGAGCTAAACAGGGCCTGGGGATTTTGGTATGCTCTTGACACTTTAGCAGCAAGAGTGTGGTGCTTCGTAGATTTACGTTGCGTCTGCTTAAAGAGTTCGGCTATCGGTGCTGGTGGAGCAAGGGGCCCAACAGGCAACGGGAGCATCAGCCCAACTGACGCGAACGCCTTGGTTTGGCAGGCTTGCGCCCTCGGAACCAGCAACGCACGCACTCCTGTTGCTAAAGTGTCGAAAATGTCCACGAAAGAGGCCGTGCGGAACGCCGCCAGGGCCAGCGTGACAATCGAGTGGGTCGGCGAGTTGAGACCAACTGCCGGTCCGTCAACGCCCCCAAAAGAGGTCGCCCCGCTGTTGGGGTGTGGCACTCAAAACGTCGCGCTGTGAGCCGGAAGTTCGTGGGTTCTTCTAATCGGTGACTGAGAGATGCCAAAGAAATAGCGGGGCGTGCGCTGGCGACTCGGGGTAAACCGTGTTCCACAGCGCGAAGGAACATGGGTGACCCATGTTCCCAGGGATGGACAGGTTTTCACCGCCAAACCCTTCGGCAACCAGGCGACCTGCGGCCGTTGTGGTGGGGAGACCGCAGGCCCGTGGCTTTGCGCCCCCGCCTCGCGGCGGGTTAGCCCTTTCGAGGATGAAAGGTGTGGCGCCGCAGAACGCGCCGGCGCACGCCCCCGGCCGGGAGCCCAAAACGCCCCCGACCGTTGCTGAGGAACGATAGAATACTTCTGCCCCACACGCAAACCCGGCACCGCCGGAATACCTCGCCCAGGTCCGCTCACCGGCCGGTCGGCTCCGACGATTCGACCGGGTTCGCGGACGGCATTGTGAGAACCGTTTCCCCCTCCACAACGGGGAACGACTCTGACGTCTTGCCGTTGGGGTGCGTAGCGCGCCACACCTCAACCCCGATCGTGTACGGGAGCGTGAACGTGTCCCCAACCGCCGTGAGCCCCAGGTCCACGATCGCCATCGCCGGGATGACGATGTAGTCCAGGACCGTGGGCGCGTCGCGCCACGGGTAATCGGCGATCTCACCCCAGTGCCCGCGCACCCCACCGTAGACCCGGCACACCTGATCGTCGGTGCTGTTCTGCCCCGGTGGGTACACGGGCCGGCGGATGTTGTCCACCGTGCCGCATCCGGCACTCGACGCGACCAGAATCACAGCAGTTGCAAGCGATTTTCGGCCGATCATGCCCGATGCCCCGGAAACGTCGTGCGACCCGTGCGCCGACGGGCCGTCGAACGCTCGCGACGTGTTTATCGGGTCGGGGGGCGGTGCCAGTCGAGAAAATCGGGCCGGTTGCGCGGGCCGGACCGGACGGGATCAGACTTTGGGTACTTTGGGTTTCTCCTTCTGCTCGTTGCGCCGGTGCCGCGGGTTCCGCCCAGTCGGGGTCGGGATGATGAGCGCGAGAGCTGCGTTCAGCGCCGGGGAAAGCGTGAGCGTTTCTTTCACCCGGTCGAAGGTCGCATAGAGCCCGTAGTCCTGGGGGTGGACGAGCACATCGGAGTGCGCGTCGCGCCACAACCACCCGCGATCTAACATGGCCAGAACCTGTTGCTTCGCGGTGAGCTTTTCGGCCACGTGCGTGCCTCTTGGGGATGGGCACCTCATGTTACACGAAACTCGCGACGATGTGGCCCAATTCCCGAACGAACCGCCGGCTCCGGGGCCGCGTACCAGCAATCATGCGAATCTCGTTCGACCTCGACGACACGCTGATCTGCTACCACGACGGCGCGCGGCACGAACCGAACGCGGTGTGGTGGCCGCTGCGCGGGTGGCTGAACGAGCCCCTCCGGTTCGGGGCGGGCGCGCTGCTGCGCGAACTCGCCGCCGAGCACGACCTCTGGGTCTACACCACATCGTACCGGCACCCGCGAACCGTGTGGTGGTGGCTCCGGTGCTACGGGGTGCGGCTCGGGTACGTTGTGAACCAGGACCGGCACGAGCGCGCGATCGGGCGCCGCGGGCCGAGCAAGTCCCCGGCGCAGTTCGGCATTCACCTGCACGTCGACGACAGTTGGGGCGTGTGGGAAGAGAACCGCTGGGACCGGAACGTGTGCGTCGTGTCCCCACACGATGCCGACTGGGCCGCGAAAGTGCGCGCGGCCGCCGCCTGTGTGGCGCGAAGGGCGCACCCGCCGGTCCCGCCCGACGCGCCGGAAGAGTACCGGGCGCGAGGGCGGGCGTGAGGGGGCCACGCCGAAAACCACACGCCAGAAGGGCTCCCGAAGTGCTGACGCGCGACCCAAAGTCCTAAAACGTTGGGTGACCGCGACCCTCCCGCGCAGGAGCCTCTCCGATGTCCGAGTCCCTTCGTTGCGTGAGCCCCCACGCGATTATCATCGGGTTCGATTTCAGCACCGGGGGCGTGAAGGCGCTGGCGTTTACCGTTTCCGGACACACCTGCGCAGCGGTCAAACTGCCCACGGACCTGTGGACCGAAGGCGGCGTGTCCGAACTGAACCTCATGCAACTCGAAGGGCAGGCCCGAGCCGCGACCCGCGCCCTGACGAAAGCGATGGACGGCAGCGGGAACAACGGGGCCCTTGCGGCGTGCGGCATCTCCGCCACGCACCACACCTGCGGGCGCATCGAGTGGATCGGCAACCAGGTGCGCCGCGCCATCTGTTGGAACGATCAGACGCTCGCCAGGTACCACGCGGACGGGTTGGCCCGCCTCGGCGGCCAGGAGCGCGCGAAGGAACTCACCGGCGGACCGTGGGCCGTTCGCTACTCGCTCTCGCACCTGGTGAAGGACGAACACACGCTGAGCCCGCACGACTGGCAGCGCACGGAACTGATCCTCCCGCACGGGCCGCTCGCGGCGGGTTACCTCACCGGGCGCTTCGATGTGACCAGCGTTTCGTCGGCCGCCTCAACGGGGATCATGGACTTGCGCAGCAACCAGTGGCGCCGGGAGATGCTCGACGCGCTCGCGAAGCCCGAGAACCGCGAACTCGCGTGGGACTGCTTGCCCGATATCATCGATATGAACGAGCCCGTGGGGTTGCTCTCGGAATCCATCTCGCTCGACGCGGGTCTGCCCCTCGGGGGGCGCCCGCTCGTGTTCCCGACGCTTGACGATCAGGCCGCGGGGCTCATCGGCGGTGGCGCGGTCGAAGCCGGGCAGGTGGCGATCATCCTCGGCAACTCCGCGGTTGTGAACTCGTCGTCGGCGCTCCTCCCCCGGTCGGGGACGCTCGACGCGATGAAACTGAACTGGGGGCCGTACCTCTGGATGCGCTGCTACTCCAACGGTGCGCAGTTCGTAGACGTGGTCGCGGGCAAGGACTGGTACACGGTCGAAGACGAGGCCGCGCGCGTGCCGCCGGGTTGCTCCGGGGCGTGCGTCCTCCCCTTTCTTCTCTCCGAGCCCTCGGTGGGGGTTACCGCGCCGCGGGTCGAGTGGTGTCCGGCGGCACCCGAGAACCGGGCCGTGAAAGTGCGCGCGTGCCTGGAAGCGCTCGCGTACCTGCTCGCCCGTGCCGTGCGCGAACACGAGGCCGCCGGGCAGGCGGTGACACGGGTCACGGTGTCCGGCGGGATGGCCAAGAGTCAGTTGATGTGTGAAATCCTCGCCAGCGCGCTGAACCGGCCGCTCGAACGGCTCGTTTCCGATGAAGGCCCGGCCCTCGGGGCCGCGGTCGCCGCGCTCGCGGGCCTGGAGAGCCACTTGCGGAAACAGCGGGGGATCGCCGAGCCGTACACCGCCGCCGACGCGGTGGGCGCGATGGTGAAGTTCCGCGGCCGTGTTGAGCCGCGCCCGGAGTGGGTCGCGGAATACGCGCGCGGGCGAGAAACGTTCGAGCGCTGGCTCCA
The DNA here is from genome assembly GCA_036405095.1 of Gemmata sp. Lineage (GTDB taxonomy): Bacteria > Planctomycetota > Planctomycetia > Gemmatales > Gemmataceae > Gemmata. The sequence goes on from DASWYH010000548.1 coordinate 7,046, forward strand.
CGGCCCGCGCCCGAGTTAGGAATCCGGGTCGAACGTCATCGAATCGCCGGGTTTTTTGCCGGGAACGATTATGACTTTCGACCTGGCGCCGCGAATGGCTTTGGTTGGAAGTTCTTCGCGTGGGAGGGGCGGCTTGTACTTGGGTGGGAAATTGGCGCGTGGCAGACTGTCGTGAGAGGTTCTGGGTAAGTCGCGTTCTGCGATGCCGTCCAGAGAGGTTCCCATGTCCCCCGTTACTCCGATGCCCGTTCCCGTTCCCACCCGCGAAGAGCAAACTGAAGCGATCTTGGCTCAACTCGGGCAGGCGGTCCGCAAGATGGTCGAACGGGCCGTCGATGTGCCCGAGGCCCAAGAGTTCGGAGCCATCGACACCGAATTCGCGGTGCCGGTTTGGGTGTCGCCAACGAGGTCCGGCAAGCCGCTCTGGTGAGCCGGAAAAAAGGGGTACATCGGGTGCGGCGTGACCGGCCGGGACTGCGATCACGCCGCCAAGCTTCATTCCGACCAATCCGGCCAGGTGCTGACGACACACGGGACGGTCCGAGTATTGCGGACTTACTATTAGGACTACCGGAAGAAAACAGCTAACCATAAAGGCGCCAAGGGCACAGAGGAAAACATAACAGAAGAAGCAACAATGACTTCGCTCTTCCTCCGTGTGCCCGGTGCGTCTGTGGTTTATGGTTTTGTCCGGTAGTACTAAAGTCCGCGTCGAGCCCGTTACCGAGTTCGTCGAACCGAGATCCGGCCCCCGGACCGAGCGGATCGCGAACGCGGTTCAAGCACGCGAGGTTGAACTGCAGCCAGCACAGCTGGGAAAACGGGCGGCAACGGATTTCCCCGCGCATCGGGCTCGAGCACGCGCGCCATTTTTCGTCGTTCATTGCCTGCCCTCGATCGCCTTCGCCGGGCATCGGGTGCACTGCCCCAAACCCGCATGTGAGTGAGGCGCGTACCGCGCGGATGGTCCGGGCGACTCGGTACAGTGCAGGAGCTTCCGTAGAAATGACAAAATGAATTACAAGCGGTTGCGCAATTTGGGCACCCGCCCTCGCAAGCGCCG
>DASWYH010000549.1:0-21264 GCA_036405095.1 Gemmata sp.
CGCCGGCGGGTTGGCGCTCGGGCTGTAAACCGCGGTGTACTCGACGCCGTTGATCGTCAGCCCAGACGTAAGAGGCGAGGTGGTGCCACCGTCAACGGCCAGGGTGTAGCAATCTTCACCGGTGAGCGCCGCCATGAAGCCGCAGCCAGGGCAGCCGTCCCCACTCTCGCCCCGATTGCCCGCCCCGAGCACGTATACCGGTTTGCCACCCGTGGCATCCGGTCGCCAGCCGATGAGCCGACCTAACCCCGCGTCACCAGCCTTCAACGTGTAACCCGGCAGTGCGCGCAGGTAGCAATCGTGCGTCGCCCAAAGGTCGGTTTCATCCGGAACGTAGGCCAACCCGGGATAGAGCCCTGCGTCTGAACCTTCGCTCACCGACGATCCGGTGACCTTCACCGGCCACGAAGTGGCGTGCGGCGTAACCGACCCGCGCACGCTCATTCGGGGCATCGGGGTGTTGTTCACGCTCTCGCGTGACAATCCGTGACGGAACTCAACCACGCGCGAAATCGCGGTCAACGAGTCGTCGGTGAGCGTGTGTTGGGTGGCGCCGGCCATCAGTATTGCAACCCCAGAGTTTCCCAGGACTTCACGTTGTAACCCCGGAATTCGAGTAGTGGCGGGACCGGGTCGCCGGGTTTCAACTTGCCAACCGCAGTACCATCCGGGTGAAGGAGCTGTGGCGAGGTGGCTTCCATCCCCGGGCTGATCATGATCTTGATCTTCTTCAGCAACACCTCATCCGGCGGCCCGCTGTACACCAGCTCGTTGAACCCGGCGTTGCGGAGCTTCACCTTCCATCCTTCCTTGTCGATGTCGATGACCGCGGTGCGGAGCCAGTAGAAGGAGTTGGTGCCCGCGCGCCTCATGCGCTTGGCGCCCCAGGTCAGCTTGCACGTCTCTTTTTTGAATGCTGTCTTGCCCGGGGTTGGAATGAAATCATCCCGGTTCACGGAATCGTTGAACTCGTCTGCCGCCGCCGCGTCCCAATCCAAAACTGGCTTGACAATCGTCAGCGTGAACCGGGTGCGGTCCACCAAGATGCCACTTTCGAACGGGTCGCCCGCGGCGTTCGTAACCGCCTTGTTGTCCAGGTCGGTTACGAGCGCTTTCTGATACCGCGTCGGGCTGTACTCGACATCGGCCGGTTGGGCGAGCGGATCATCGATCCCGGCGTATTCCGCGGTGACTCGCCAGTCCTGGGGATCGTTGGGGTTGTCTTGGGTCGCGCGGATGTCCACGCACACCGCAAGCGGGTCGGTAATCGTGGCGCTGATCGGCCCGGAGTCATCCTCGTACTGATAGATATCGTTGAACGCAACCGGGGCCGCATTGAGTACCACGCCCGCGCCGTCCTGGGGCCGGTCCGTGCGCACGATCCAGGTGCGCCGATACCGCTTGTTGGTGTCGACATCCTTCGACCCGTCACGCCCGGTCATTTCCTGAATGAACACCACACTCATAGCGAGCTATCCTTTCCCGGGAAGTGAAACGTTGACTGGCTTCGGTGCGGGCGACTGTTCGATGTTCTTGTTGCTGTTGCGGATCGCTTGCAAATGGTCCGCAATGACCTTGAGGAGGCTTTCCGTCGTCTCCTGTTGCCGCCCGCTCATCGCCTGCGCGAGCAACCGCGCGTCCTCTTGGGTGCCCGCGAGAACCGTATCCGGGAGGCGCGCCGGTTGGTTCAGCCCAAGCGAGTCGGCCAGCCCTCGCACCTCTTTGTTGCGCGCGAAATCGTACTCCCTCTTGTCGATCCCGCCCGCCTTGAACAGCGTGTCCAGTTCCGCGAGGTCGCGGTTCAACTTGTCGAGCGGGTTGAACTCGTCCTTGACCTTTTTCGACAGCTCCGTCTGGCGACGTGTCAGACCCAGTGAGCTGGGAAGATAACTCCCTTCGCCCTTGGTTACGTTCAGGGCTCCCATCAGCACACTACCGGCACCGAAACCCGCGTTCGCGAAGTCATGCCCCTTCTGGAAGCCGGGCATGCCGCTTGCTAGTCCGGCGAGCGGGTTGCCGAAATTGAGTGCGTTGAGTTGGCCCATCTCCCCGCTACGAAATCCTTTCAGCGCCGTGACGGCACTCTCCAAATCTCGCCGACGCGCCGATAGTGCCACGGTCTCCCGCTGCTGTTGGTCGATGTAATTTCGCTCCGTGCTTCGGCGCTTCATGTCGTCGCCGATGCCATCGATCGTTTTCCCAAGGGATTCAAGCTTCTTGTTAAACCGTTCGAGCCCCGCGAACGTGTCGTCAATCGGTTGTGCCCCAGCGGCGGGTTGTCCCAGCGCGACCCGTTGCGCCACAACGGCTGGGGGCGTGGTGACCATTTCCAGCAATCCCTTTCGGGTGTTGCGGCCGGATAGGATGTCGTAGAGCTCTCGGGCATCCTTGATGTCCTTGAACAGCTCGCGGATCGGGTCGAGCACCTCGGATTTGAGCGTGCGACCGAAGTCAATGATCTCGATAACGATTGCCGTTCCGATCTTCAAAACGTCCTTGCTTCCCTCAATGGCGAATGCCTCAATATCCCGAGGATCAATTTTGAACTCTTTGGCTCCATGAATAATCTTCTCAATGCTATCAAACGTGTTCTTTAGCACCGGCACCTGGCTCGCCATCTCGCCGAAGATGCTCGCGCTGTCGAACGATGCCTTGCCGAACTCTGACGCGAGGTTTGCGACAGCGCGCCCAAGTTCACCTAGAAGCCGAATGCCACCGGTCACGAACGGGCCGTCAACGAACTTTTCGAGCCGGTTCGCGAACCCTTCCGCGTCCTTGGTCGCCGCCTTCAGCCCCAACTCGCGAACGACCACTTGCCCGAGCTTCAGTTTCGCCCGGTCGAAAGCATCGGTCATTTGCTCCCAGGCGCCCTTGAGGGAGTTGGCCTGCTTTTCGAGCATCCCGCTAAACCGCGTCCGCGAAAGTTCTTCGAGAACCGATTTGTAAGTGTTCCAATCGACCCGGCCCTCTTCCACCAACTTGCGCACTTCGGCCTGATCGACCTTCAGCGCCTTCGCCAACCCGGGGTAAACGTCGAGCCCCTTTTCGGACAACTGGTTGATGTCCAGTTGCATCGCGCCGCCCTGAACCTTCGTGGTGCCGACGTTGTAGACCAGTTCCCCAAGAGGCTTCGACACGCCCGCGGCAAGCGTGCCGATGGTCTTGAGGCTCGGAATCAGGTCATCGGCCGCGAAACCGTAGGCCAGCAACTGCCGCGCACCTTCGGTCACCTCTTTGCTGGAGAAGGGCGTCTCCGCGGCGAACTTCCGCAGGTCGCCCATGACCTGGGTGGCCTTTTCGGCGCTGCCCAGCATGGTTTCAAACGCAATCTGGTTCTGCTCGAACTCCGCGGCCATCACGACCGAGCTTTTGACGTGCCCGAGTGCATCCCCGATCCCGTTGAGCCCCATTTCGAGCGCCACCAGCGAGCCGCCGGTGAGTGCCACCTTGGCACCGAAGCTGGCGAGGTCGACCGCGGCCCCGCGGAATGAGCTACCGGCCCCCTGTGCAGCCCGATCGGCACGAGCTAGCCCCCGCGTGTCGATCCGAATTGTGAGGTCCGAACCGCGCGGGGTGGTGCGCTCAATTTCCCGCGCAAAGTTCTTGTGCATCTGCGCGCCGCGGGCGAGGTCCGCGGCCAACCCCGAGAGGTCAGCGCCGATCACGATTTCCAGGTCTTCGCTTTTTCCGCTCATTGAGGTCCGCCTGCGTCGGGCCTTGAATCGTCCTCACCTCGCCGCCCATCGCCAAGGTTTGGGCCTTGGCGAATCCCGCCATCTCGCTCGCGGTCTGTTTGCGCGCCGGCTTCGCCAGTGAGGCGAAGATGTCGGCCGGTTGCAGCGCCTTCGCGCCCTTGCCCCGGAACGGGATCGAGTTGGCGACGACGCACGCGGCATGTGCGGCGCGCTGATCCTCGCGAAGCGGGCCGAACGGTTCGATTTCGGCGAACGCGGCCCAACCGGTGATTTGGGCCGCGGTCATGCGGGACAAAAGCGCGTCCACATCGGGCACGCCCCAGGCGAGCGCTAGGCGGTAGGCGAGCCTGCGGATTGGGGAGTTGCGGATTCTTTTTTTTCGTCGTCGCGGTCCTTGGCACGGAGCCGGTTGAGCCGCGCCGCCACGTCCCAGACGCGCGAGATGGCCGCGTTGGATTTGGTCGCGAGTGCTGTGGCCTGTTCGACCGTGAAGAGCAACTGGCCCTTGTCGTCGCACGCGGTGAGCGCGACCACGCGACACCGCACGTTGCGGGTGTCGGCCTTCACCTCGCCCTCGTCCTCGCCGTCCGCGCCCGCGGTGAGCAGGTCATCGAACTGCTCACGCTGCCCCGCGCTGAACTCGCGCACGTACAGACTGCCGCCCCACTCCGGCACTTCCACCCGTTCCATTTGGACATCGGGCGCGGCGAGGATTTCGGCCGCGCTCAATAACTTGGTTGCGCTCATTGCGTGTTGCCCGTGGTGAAAAAGAACGCCCGGTCAATGACCGGGCGTGAGTGGTCACCAGAGATGTTTGACGGTCGCTTACGGGGTCGCGTCGTAGGCGTAGCGGGCGTTCACGGTCGCGTCGCCCGCGGCGCCCCGGGTGAGGTACAACTTGGTGATGTCCGTTTCGAACGGGTTGTCCCAACCGCACCCGGTGTACCAGAGGAGCGGCTTGTCCGCGGTGACGGTGAGCGTCTCGTCGGGCGACCCGCTGCTGTTCGTTTTGACCGTCACGGTCTGGTCAGTGGTGATGAACACCAGCGCCAGCGCAGACACGTCAACGGTAACCGTGACCTCTTTGTCCGTCGTGCTGCCGGGCACCACGACGTCAAAGCCCTGTTCACCCTCGGCATCGATCGGGACGCTTTTTGCGATGGACTCGCCCGCGCGCGAGTAGCCGATTGTCAGTGTGTGGAGCATGGAATCGGTTCCTGGGTGGAGTGAGTTGAATCGTCCGCTGGCGCCCACTCAGTGAACGAGCGCCAGCGGAACGAATTACGCGAAGGCGTAGAAGATCGGCTTGCCGCTGATTTCCACCGCCGCTTCGATGGTGATGCGGTTGTCCTCGGGCACCTCGAACGGCTGAGACTTCAAGAACCCGGTGAACACGTACACGCCGTTATCCGGGAAGAACACCGCCCACGAGCAGCGCCCCCAACGCGGAAACGTGTCCGCGATGTTGGTGAAGCCCATCAGCGTTGCCAGCGCCGTCTTGTTCGAGTTCAACCTGTAGGTGTTCGTGCCCGCGTCGAGGAACCCCGGAACCTTCTCGTGCGCCTTGGCCGGTGACCGCAGGTGCGTGATCTGCGTGACGCTCCGCTCCATCGGAACGCCGTTAATCGAAATCACGTCCGCGATTTCGCTCCACAACCCGGGGTTGCTGATGATCTGGCTGACGTTGGTGTAGTTCGGCGCGAACGGCTGATAGCTCGGCGAACCCGTCGTCAACGTCTCGAACGGGCTGTAGTAGATAGCCGAATTGAAACTGTGCATGCCGCGAGCTGCGCTCATGAATTAGCCCTCCTGAAACCAGATGGTGACATCGAACGAGGTACACGGTTGGCTCACCCCGTCCCCGTGGATCGGGTCAAGGTCGCCGTCGTTGCCGCCGTAGTCGCGCGCGGTGCCGGTCCGCATCGTCTGCACCGTGAGCCCGCCCAGGTCGCCGCGCCCGAACTCATCCATCGCCAGCCGGATTGCGTTCGCGAGCAGCTTGGTTTCGCGGTAGCTGTGCGCGTGGCACCCGATTTGAAAGCTCGGGTGGCTCACCCCGCTCGTGCCGCGCAGGTGCCACATCCGTTCGCCGCTCGTCTGAAAGTAGGTGACGAACGGCCAATCGGTGTCCTGGGGGATGTCGCCAAACGGGTACACGCGCCCGCCCGCGATGCTGATGACTTCGGGCAAGTCGGCCACCCACGCGGCGAGCTTGTCTTCGATGATGAGCGTCGCCATCGGTGTTACTTTCGCTTCGGCCGCGGGGTTTTGGAGCGGGACTTCAACCACTCGCGCACGAGCGCTTGCGACAGCCAGCGGTGAAGGGTCGGGACCGCCTTGGGTTCGTTCGCGTCCCACGCGGGCCGCATGAACGGGTGCGGCGCAACGGCCCGCGCGCTCGTGCCGTACACCACCCCGCCGCCGGACATCACCTTTTTGGTTTTGGGTCTCACCGCGACCCGCCCGAACTCCACGAGGTGCGCGTACCGAGCGGGGTTGACCTTCTTCCCGCCGCTCAGACGCGCCCACTTGTTCACGTAGAAGAGCACCTTGCCGCTCTTCAATTTGCGCTGCCGGCGCACGGTCACGAGGTCGGGCGGTTTCGCGGTCCACACCCCGCCGCGGGGCTTCACCACGCCCAATACCCGCTTCCCGTTTTTGGAGATAACCACCTTGCGCCCGAGCGACTTCTTCAACAGCCCGCTACCGGTCGGAACGTTGTCCTTTGCGTCCTTGAGCACATCCTTGGTGACCTCGCCGATGCCCTTTTTGACCGCCGCACGCCCGGCCCGCTTGTCGAGGCTCACCAACCGCTCAATGAGGGTCTTGAGCTGGCCCGTGTCCACGCGCGCGGTAATCGGCACCTTGAAGCGGCTCTTCGCCATGACTACCGCTCCGCGATGCACATCAGTTCGAGCACGTTGGCCGATCCGACCGAAGGGGGACACGAGACGATGTTGAGCACCGTGTTCGTGTCGAGCCACCGCAACCGGTGCTTCGGCGTGATGTCACTGCGGTAGCGCATCCGCACGCGGTGCGTGGCCTGGGCTTGCGTCGCGCCGTTCTGGAACACCTCGCGCCCGCCGATCGGGACGATTTCGGCGCGATCGGTGGCGACCTGCGCCCATGCACTCGCGCGCCCCCCGAATTCGTCTCTGGTTTCCGTTACGGCTTCGATCGCGATTCGCTGCCGCAACTGACCGATGGACATTCGCGGACCGAGCTTCCCCGCCATGTCACGGCCTTTCGTCGGTGATGGAGAGCACGCCACCAGCTAACAGCGTCCGCGCGCCCACATCGGTGCGGCGCACCTCCCAGCGGTAGCAACCGGGCGCCAGCGTCAGCCCGGTGATGGTGGCGGTAATCTCCCGCCCGTCCGCATCGGTCACCGACACCGACAGCCCGGAGAGCACCTCATCACCGGTCGGGCGCCAGAGCCGGAACGACAGCGCCCAACCGGCAATCGCCTCGCCGTTGTCCTCTACGGTCACGAGGATTTCGATGTCCTCATCCGTGTAGACCGGTTCCAGGATGTACGGCCCGCCGGTCATGTTGCCCCGCTCACGAGATGGTGATGGTGACCGTGAACTGTTTCGTTTCGCTGGCCGACTTGGTGCCCAGGCTCGCGACCTTGCGGTTCAGCATGGTTCCGGCCGACGCCGCGTTGAACACGCCCCACTCGTTCCAGGCGAAGTTGCCCTCGGAGGTGCCGAACGTGGCCTGAAACTGAATCTTTTGATCGTCGGCCAACCCGTCCGCGGTGCCCACCTTTGGCCAACCCGCATCCATCGCTTTGCGGAACTTGTTCGATGCCGCTTGCAGGTCCGTTTGGCTTGCCGCTTCACTCGTGTTGCTGTCGCCGACCCCGATTCGCGCGTTGGCCGCGCTGAACGCCGTGATCGCTCCGCCCTTGAGCGCGGTCCACAGCGCCAGCACACCCGCGTTCGTGAGCAAGTTACCCTGCGATCGGAACACGTGGTCGGGCACCACGCCCGCGATTTCGTGCGCGTCGCGGTTGCGCCACGTCTTGATTTCCCAATCGACCCGCCAGCGCGGGCACTCGTGCCGACCGCTCATGCGTTTGCTCCCGCGTACCCGGTGACTCGATACTTGTTCCTCGCCCGACCGGGCACGCGGAACCGGGCACCGGACCGGCCGGGCGCCTCGAACCGAGCCGCAGCACGACCCGCCAAACGAAACCGGCGCAACGGGCGCTGCGCCTCCGGGTCGGTGCCGTCGGACCCGACCTCGGAACCGGTGCCCGCATCACCCCGAACCAGCTCGCCGCGGACGGTGACAGCTTCGAGTCCGGCGCCCAGGTCGGCGCCCATGATGCGCCCCACAAGAGCCGACCCAGAGGATTCGGTCGCAGCGTCGGCCGCGGAGCTGCTCGCCGTGATGCTCGGGGCGAGCGTTTCGGCGCCCTGATCCGTCGCGATGAGCGCCGCCGCCGCGCTAGCGCTTTCGAGCCCGTTACCCGCGTCCGGCCCGAGCAACACGGACACGATCGAATGCGACTCAGAACCGGCGCCCGCGTCGGCCGATTCGGCCGTTGAGCCCCCACCGCCGAGCGGAGGCTGAACGGCACCGATCCAGCGCCCGCCGGAGCGCGCGCCGCCGATCCAAACGGAGTTGGTGGCGCTCACTCGGTCACCTCAAAACGCGGTCGGGAATGCGGCCAGAAGGGTCGGCTCTTGCGGGGTGTAGTCGCCGCCGGTCGTGTCCGCATAATCGGGATCGGTACTCAGGTCGGTTGCGCTGGCCGTCACGTTCGCGTAATTGCTTGTGTTGTTCCAAACGTTGTTGAAGCCCCAGTCCAGCTTGCGAACATCGCTGCCGCTGGTGGCGACACGGATACCCGACTTGCCGCTCTGAATGTGACTGGTGATGTTGTTGTTCCGGATCACTGCCCAGGCCGCGCCGTTCGTCGCCGAGACGTTGATCCCGTGCCCCTGGTTGCCGTCGATCGTGTTCCCGATCACCAGCGCCGGGACAATAACCGCACCGGTCAACACCAACCCGTCGCCGGCGCACCCGTAAATCAAACAGTCGCGCACGTCACACCCGGCCGTCACGTAGATACCGGAGTCCAGACAGTACCGGATGCGCACCCCCTGAACGAGAGTGCTGTAGTTCACGGACTGGATGCCGTAAGAGCCGCTCGAAAATGACGGGGCCGTTGAGCCGCCGTAGACCTCGCCGCCCCGCATCGAAGACGCGCCGGAGAGCACCGCGCCCACGGTCGCGGTCTGCCCGTTGGTGTTCAGGACGCAATCCCGAATCACCGAATCCGTCAGGTTCAGCATCCCGTAAATGCCGGACGAATTCCCAGTCGCGACGAAGTACAGCCCCTGAAACCACTGGGATACCGCGGAGTAAATCCCCAGCCCCGGCGTACCGATGGTGGGCACGCCGTTGTAGCCGATCCACCGGACGTATCCGCCCCCAGCGCTGCCAGCCCCGGGAGTGAAAAACGAGGAAATGGCGTAATCCAATCCGCTCGTCGGGTAGCTCGCCGCGTTCCCGGCCGACGCCCGCACCATCACCGTGTCACCGGCCGACACCGACGCCCCGGCGTGCGCGAGCGTGCGCCACGCGCCGCCGGATGAATCGGAGGTGCCCGGGTTGGAGTCGTTGCCGTCGGTGCGGACATAGTACGTGGCCACAGCTCACCCCGCGTTGACGCCGACCATCTTGGAAAGCAGAACCAGATTGCCCGCGTACAGCGCGTTCAATTGGTCGGAGAGCGTCTGCATTGCGTTGAACTCAGCCGCGGTGAGCGGCGCCGCACCGGCGAAGTTGGTCGAATTCGGAATCAGTTCACCCGGCGCCAAGCTCGCAATCACCGGCGTGACGCGAGTTGCCGCGAACGCTTGAAGCACGAGTGGATTCGCAGCGCTCGCGGCCTTCGCCAGTGCCGCGAACAGCGCCCGGAGCTTGCCATCCAGAGAGGCGATATCGGCCTTCTGAGCATCGGTCAGTTCAGCGAAGGTCATCGGTGCGCCCTTACGAATAGTGCCCGGTACTGAGCGACCGCAACAGCCGGAGCGCGGCGGGTGGCAAGCCCAACTCGGTCGGGTCTTCTGAGTCGCCGCGGTTCTCGTACCAGAGCCCCACGGCGAGCAACATGGCGACCTTCGCCGCACTTGGAACCACGTTCGCGTTCGCGTACCCGGCGACGAATTCGACCTCTACAGCCCCGAACCGCCCGAGCTGCGTTTGCGGCCACACTTGACCGGGCGCCGGGTACACGAGCGGCGGAGAGTGGGCCAGCCACGCGAGGTAGTGCGTGCCCGCGGTCAGCGTTTGCAGTACACCGGCCGCGTCGTAATACCGCACCGCGTTGACCGCGCTCACCGGATCGACCGGCAACCGGATCACGGGCACGCACACGCCCGCGACCTCTTCCGAGCGGCGTGGGAATTCCCCGAAGCTCATGGTGAGCGTCTGGGGCATCCACCGGCGCCCGGTCTCGGTCTCGGTCTGCTCGCGGGCCGCGCAGATGAATCGACCGATCAGCGTGTCATCGTCGGAGTGCCCAACGGTGAGGTGCTTTTTGGCCTCGGCGAGGGTGACCGGTTCGAGGGCCGGTCCGACGGTGGTAACGAGTCCGTAACCCACGGTGCGACCTCATTAAGCTGGCGCGGCGGGCGGCTCACTCGCGGGCACGGTCACGACGGGCGGAACGCTCTCGGGCGGCGTTTCAACCGCGGGCGCAACCGGCGCGGGTGGGGTGTCCGGCGCGGGCGCGGGCGCGGTGTCGCGGTTCGCCGGGGGCCGCACCCTGCGCTTCGGCGGCTCTTCGGGCTTCTTGTCCGTCGCGATGGTGGCTTCGGGCGCGGTCGATGCGTCCACCGCGAACCCGGCCGCGACCAGTCGCCCCGCTTCGTCTTCGGGCACCTCAACGATGTCACCCACGTTGCGCGTGAACCCCGCACCCGCCATGCAGGTGAGCATTTTGACCCGTTTCACGTTGTTCCTCGGGTGAGTGCGAATGGAGCAAGGCGCGGGGCGATTCGCACCTCGCAAGGCGGATGGCCTACTTGATGACGGCCACCGCCGACTTGATGACCTGGGCGTCCTGCGTGACCGGTTCGACCTTGGCGCGATACGGGATCGCCAGAACCGAGTTCACCACCGCGTTCGCGGTGCCGCGCTTGAGCCGCGAGAAGACATAGCGGTTCGCGGGCCGCACCACGTCCAACACCATCAACTTGCTGTCCGCGTCCGACGCCCCCGCGGTGAACGTGCCCGTGGTCGCCTCGGTGGACGGTGACGAGCCGTTCGCGTTCGCGCTCCCCTGGCACTGGAGTTCGAGAACACACGTCGCGGTCACGTCACCGAGCTGCGCGACGAACAGCACGCCGTCATACCCGCCATCCGCCGCGAGGTCGATGACGGACCCGTCGAGGTCGGTTTGCGCGCCCGCCGCGGCAGCCGACGCGAGCATGGGTTTGGATTGCTCCAACAGGCTTCCAATGAGCATTGCGGCCCCACAGGTTTTTGTAAAGTACGATACAAATGGCTCGCCGGACGCGCGTCCGGCGAGCGAGCGGACCGCACCGCTTACGGGTGCGCCAGGTGCTTGATGGGGTTGGTGCCCGCGTTCAAGAGCCGGCTATCCGACCGCATGAACCCGATGAACGCCACCTGATCCAGTTCGGCGTAGCGTTCATCGAGCCGCTTGAGCCGAAGCTGCTTTACGTCGCGGACCTTGAAGTTACGCATCGCCCCGGCGAGGATCGTCTTCGCGCCGCTGACGGGGGCGCTGTCCATGTTCTGGTTGATGGCGTACCGCACGCCCTTGATCCTGTCCGGCGCTCCGCCTTGGCCTTCCTCGAACAGGTAGCGGTTCTGCGAGTCCTTCAGCTTCCGAATGACGGCCAAAATGCCATCGTGGAACATCAGCCGGAACGACGGGTCACGGCGGTACGCGGGATCGACCGAGTGAATCAGGTCAATGATTTCGTCGGCCGCGATCGCGGTTCCGCTCGCCGCCTGCTTCCCGAGAACCGAACCGGTCACCACCCCTTGCGGCTCGCTCGAACCGCGCCCGGTCGTGAACTTCCGCTGTTGCGCCCGCCCGATGCGCTCGCCGAGCAGCTCCGAGACGAACATCGCCAGCTCGAACGCGCTGTCGTCGAGCAGCTCCGACGGCAGGAGCATCATCTTGCTGGAGAACTTGTAGGCGTCGAAGTTCGTCACGCCGATCTTGGTGTCTTGCTTGGCGACCTCGGTGTTCTCACCGATCATCTCGCCTTCGTTACTGGTGTCGTTGTTCGTCGGCCACGGCATCTTCGAGCCGTCGTCCGTGCGGATCACGTCGGCCACTTCCCGGACCCCGTTGTAGTCCTTGAGCGCCTTTTCGATCCCGCCCATGAACTTACCGCCCGCGACCAAGCTGGCCCCGCCGGAGGGGAGCTGCGCCGACTGCGCCCGCTTGTTGGTCTCGGTCGCCTCGGGCCGGCGCCCCAACACGATGTCGATGTTGCGGCGGTTCGGGCTGAAGCCGAGCCGCTTGCACGCGCGCGTGTGATCGTCGGAGAGGTCCAACCCCTGTTGCTTGCGCGCCCAGGCTTGGAGCGCGAGCGCGCGGTATTCTTCGCTCACGTCCCCATCGGAGCGCCCCTTGTCCTTCCGGCGCCGCGGTTCGGTGTCTTCGAGCCCCGGTTTCGACTTGCGCCGCTCCTCACCGGACCCGAGCGCGCTGCCGACCTCTTCCGCCCGGCGAACCAACTCGATTTGGCCCGTCATGCGGTTGAAGTCTTCGTTCAACTTGTCCCACTTCCCGCGCTCTTCCGCGGTGAAGTCGGGCTTGTCCTTGCCGAGCGTATCCGCCATGCGGCGGATTTCCGCGCCGATGGGCGCGCGCTCTTCCTGCAACTGCTTCACAGTCAGCGGCATTGCTCACCTGTTTGTTGGGACCGCTGCCGGTTGGAAATGACCGGCGAAATTCGCTTCGAACACCGTCGCTCGTTCCGCCGGCTGGGCAGCGGTCCCCGAAGGGACGTGAGCGGTAGCGGCCCGGCTGGGCGGGCCGCCGACTTGCTTACAGTGAGATGATTGGGGATCGCTAATTCGCCATCGCAACGGCCACGGCCTGGGCGCGGGCCTTCACGGCGGAAGTGGACACGGACCGTTTCGTTTTGAGCCAGGATTCGACCTCGCGGCGCACGGCTTCACCGTCGGCAGCGCTCCGAACGCTAGTATCGGTTGATTCGTAGGCGGGGAAGCACACTGGCCCGACGTCGAACAGCTCGACTTCGTTCCGCTCCACGATGTACAGCCCCTCAACGTCGCGGTAGGTGTTCGCGATCGGGCGGAACATGAACGAGCTGCCCGACACGTCGCCACGGTCGATGGATTGCATGAGGTCGCGGGCGCACTGCGTATCGGGCGGGTCGATTTCGTACTTCAGCCCGCGTTTATCGACACTCAGCCGCATCGTGCCGGACTTGGTGCGCCCGAGGATGTTGCAATCCTCGTGATTGAACAGCCCGCGGACATCGTTTTCGCGAATCGCCTTGTCGAACGCCCCGGGCATGATCCGCTCGACCATGTCGGAGTACATGCGGTACTCGGTTCCGGGGTCGTTCGGGTCATAAAACACGGCCGCGTAGCCGGTGATGACCTTCTTCCCGTCAGCACGCGATTCGACACCAACCGGCAGCCCCGACCGCGTGTAGCGCCGGGCCAATTTCACGTCCGGGGGCATGGTTTCACTCCGAAAACAGGGTGTTGAGGACAATTTCCGCCGCCGCGGTCGCGGGTGAGGCATGGCCGGCGCGCATTTTGGCCGCGAACTCGCCGATCAGGAGCGCCGCAACCGCCGACGCGCCGAGCGGTGACAACCCGAAGTCACGACACGCCAACACGACCGGCCCGAACGCCTCGGTAATGGTCGCGTTGTGCTCTGCGATCCCATCCGTGAGCCACTTGTTGAGGTCGCCACGGGCCGCTTTCTCCGCGTGTGTCGCGAGACGGCGCGCCATCCGCCCGGCCACGTCGGCCACCACGGACCGTATCCCCTCGGGCACCGCTTTACGTGAGGGTTCGGGAGGCGGGTTAGAAGCTTCTTCGACTGTCACCAGCGTGTTCGGAATGAAGAACTGGTTCCCGGCCTTGCCCGGAAGCGGATTGAAGCCGAAGACGGCGCGGCCTTCGTCCTGGTTGATGATCCCGCAGCGAAAGAGCTTGTCCACGAAATCGACTTGGGCAGGCAGGTTAGCCCGCTGAATTTCCTGATAGTCGAAATCCACACAGTGCGATTCGCTGGCCTTCTCCTTTTCGGCCAACAGCTTGTCGTGGCACTCTTCGGCGAACACCTTCAGCCAGCGCGAAAGGGTGTCGTCGTAATAGCTCTGGTTCTCTTCGCCCAACGAGTTGTAGGCGACTTTGCTAGGGTCGCCGAGCTTGTGTGTCGGCACACCAAAGATGTTTGCGACTTCCCTCGCGTCGAACTCGCGCGTTTCCAGGAGCTGCGCTTCCCGCGCGTTGCTCGTGAACCCGACGTACTTCGCCCCCTCCTCCAAAATGGCGACCTTGTGCGCATTCTCCAACCCCTTGTGAATGCGTTCCCAGTCCCCTCGCATCCGCAGGCGCGCGGGATCGGAGAGCTTCCCCGGATGTTCCAGCACGCCGCCCGGACGCGCTCCGTTGGCGAAGTACCGTGCGGAGTGATCGCGGGCCGCAATCGCAGCGCCCAGGGCGTCACGCGCGACCTTCAACACCGGGTAGCCTTGGAGCCCGTCATACCCAAGCCCCTTGATATGTAGCACCTCGTCCGCGGGCAGCTTCCGCCACTCTTCGCCGTTGGGCGACTGGTAGAGATACCACAGCACGCCGCCGATGCGGATCGGCTCGACGGCTTCGGGGTCCAAGATCAGGAGTTGCTTGACGCGCGAATCGCCTTCGCGGTCGATGTACGCATACCCGTTGCCGTGAAGCAACACGTGCAACATAAGCGTTTGCTTGAACACGAACGCCGTCATCGCGTCGTTCGGTTTCCGCAAGAGCAGCCGGTAAGCCGGGTGCTTCGGATCGGCTTCCTTATTCTTCCCGCTCTGCCGGTACACCACCAACGGGAGCTTGCCCACGTCACCGCTGATGAGACTGACTGCGCGCCACACGGCCGGGTAGCCGAGCGCCTTGTTGCGGGTCACCCGCACGCCCGAGACGGCCTTGCCGCCCGCGCCCAGGCCGAGCGCCTCGAACGCTTCGTCACTGCTCAACGAGACGGCAGGATTTTCGAGACTGCGCGCGGGCGCGGGCTGTCGGCCCTTCGATTTCTTGCGCTGGCGACGATTACCCACGCGATTGCCCCCTTCGAGCCAAGAAGGAACACTCCGATCGGCCGAACTCAGACCGCCCAGCGCCGCGCGATCCAACCCGCGAGAGACAGCGCCGGGATGACCAGCGCGAACGTTCCCGCACCGATCAGCACCCAGGGCAGCAAAAGCGCCTCGGGCACGGCAACAGCGATCCCCACGCATTCGATCCCGTACAACGGCACCGAAGGCAACCCGGGGTTCGGCACCGAAAGCCGCTTGATGCGCAAATCGAGGTGCGAGAACCACGAGTCACCGAGCCGGGCGCCGAACAACAACGACAGGGCGACCGCGGACCGATCCAAGTAACCGAGCCACGCGACTTCGATCAGCCCGACGGCCAACACGGAGAATGCCGCCAAGCCCAGCGGCCACGGAACTGCAACACCGGCGATGCGTCCGAAGTGATCCCACAGCGGACCGTCTGCGCTGAAGATTTCTTGGCAAGCGTGCATCAGGGTTGCACACACGCTAAACGCGAAGCACGCGGCCAACACCCACTCGGTTGGGATGCTGCAAAGAACCAAAACCAGCGCGGCCAACACCCACTCCATAGCGCCCCCTTGTGTTCAATCCAACAAGCCGCGAGTTTCGTACACGCTTTCTGCGGACTCGAACCGCGCGCGCATCTCACCGGCCACCGCCATCACCGCGGCCGGGATGCCGTCGATCTTGTCCCGCGACTTCTTGCGGTCGGGCATGATGTAACCCGCGCCGTTCGCCTTCGCGACACAGTTCGAAGCCATCCAGCGCAGAACCGGGTTCCCGTTGTGGAACAACTGGCCGTTGCTCAGCGCCCGCTCGAACGCCCGGCACGGTTCGTTGAAGTTGTTGGAATTCTGGTTGAACGGCGAAACGCTGATACCGGCGGCTTTCAGTGCTTGAGAGGTCGCGCCCGCGTTCCACGGGTCGTACACGACCGCCTTGAGGTCATACTTGACCGAAGCCTCTTTCACGACCGCTTCGACCCGCCCCAGGTCGATTTCACGGCCCTCGGTGAACTCCACGTGCCCGGACTGAACCCAAGGGAACAACTTGCGGCGGAGCTTCTCCGCAATCGGATCATCGGTTTCGCCGGGGCAGAAGAACCAGCACTTCAACCGGTACACCGGTTCGCCCTTCGACATGCCCCACGGGAACGTGAGCACGAACGCGGCGAGGTCCGAAGTGTTCGCGATGTCCAACCCGCCGAACGCGGCCTTGCCGAGCAGCTCCGAGTCATCGAACGGCGTGGCGCACTTGTCCCAGAGGTCCAACCGCAACCACGCATCCAGGGCCGCGGTGCGGATGCCGAGGCGGTTGCGCTTGATCTTGTTTTGGCTCGACGGTTGCCGCTCCGCGCGCTTGATGACGGTGGCGAGTTCCTCTTCTTTCAGCGACACGCCGAGATTCGGGTTCGCCTTGGCCCACGCTTTGGGGTCGCGCCAGTCGTCTTCGGCGTCCGTGGTTGCGATGAACCCGAAAATCTGATCGTCGGCCACCACACCTTCGAGAATCTGTTCAACGTCGGTGTGCAGCTCGTTGTAAATCGAGTCCGAGAAGTCCCCGGCGGTCGTGATCGGCAGCGCGAGCGGCTGTTCGCGCGCACCCATCCCGGTGAGCAACACGTCCCAGAGGTCGCGCGACCGCCAAGCGTGAATCTCATCGCAGATGGCGACGAACGGGTTCAGCCCATCGAGCGAATCGGCATCGGCCCCGAGCGGTTCGAGCTTGGATCGCGATTCCGGAATTTCGAGGTACGCTTTCCAGCGCGTGACGATCTTCGCGAGATGGGGCGACTTCGCGACGAACGCTTTCGCGTCCGCGAACACGAGCCGTGCTTGATCCTTCTTCGTGGCCGCCGAGTAGATTTCAGCCCCGGCTTCGCCGTCACAGACGAGCAAGTAAAGCCCGATCCCGGCCGCGAGCGTCGTCTTACCGTTCTTGCGGGGCACCTCCACAAACGCGATGCGGAACCGCCGCAACCCGTCCGCGCGCTTCCACCCGAAGATTGAGCCGACGATGAACGCTTGCCACGGCGACAACACGAACTCTTCGTCGCTCCACTTCCCCTTCGAGTGTCGCAAAAAGCGGAAGAACTCAATCGCGTGATCGGCCCCGGCCTGATCCCACCACAACCCGCGCTCGTGTGCCGTCGCGAGGTCGTTCAAATGCCGCTGGCAGGCGAGCCGGACCCACTTGCACGCGGGCACCGTCCCGGACACCACGCCCTGGGCGTAGCGGGTCGCGGGGCAGCCTTTACCCGCATGGTTGGGTGCCAACATCGGGGTTGCGTTCTGAACCACGATCCCCCCTGAACGCGCCCGCTTTCGCAAGAGCTAACCACACCAACAGCCCCAACGGCACTGGTTCCGAAAATGCATGACTCGACGCCCCGGCGACCAACCACCCTCCCGACCGCAGTTCCACGCCCCAGCCTTCCCGCTCCGAACCGCTGATGACCACGGAGCGAACCGGCCGATCGGCACCCCCAAGCCACCCGATCAAATCCGGGTCCATTACTGCGACCCTCCAACGACGGGCGGTTTCGGACGCTCGCGACCGCGTTTCATGAACTCCGAAAACGCGGTGTCAGCCTTCACGGCTTCAATTTGCATCCGCTTTCGGCTCGACGGGTCCAACCCGAAGCGCTCGGCCAGCTTCATCATCAGGGTGTCTTGTTCCTTGATGATCTTCATCAGCGGGTTGCCGTACTCCGCGCCGTTCGGCCCGCTCATCAACAACGGTGCGTCTTCCAGCTCGCCAACCGCCTTCTCACGCAACACCGCGGCCTCGCAGTATTGCCGAAGGGCGTCGGCATCGACCTCCTTCAACGGCACCTGTTGCGCGATCAGCGGCACGATGGCCCGCCACTTCGCCACCGCTCGCGTCCCCATCCCCGGCGGTTCCGGCGGCTGATGCCCGCCAGCCAAGTCGGCCACTTCGCCCGCGGGGGATTTGGGGGCCGGTTTTCGCCCTCGCGCCATGACCGTTACTCCGGGGCTAACGTGGCCCCTTCCGGGGTGATGACGTTGTCGATGTCCGAAACCACGACGTTCGTTGACCAGTCCCCGGAACTCGGGAATAGCTTGCTGGCGATGCGGCCAGCTTTGCCGATTGCCTCATCACGGCTGATCGCATCGAGAACGGCACACGTGTGATTTTGTTCAACGCGCATGACTTGCCCGTTGAACACTTGCCGCTGTGAAAAAACGCTGAAAACCCAACGTTTCATGGTGAAATCCGGTTATAGGGGGCGGGGCGGAAGTACCCCCTTGCGAATTCGGGGCAAATTTTTGGAGCACTCCGGGTACGGTCTGCATTCCTATAACGTATTAAAAATCGTCATTGTATCATTATGACTGCTCGGCCCCGCGGAACGCCACCTTGGGCTTGGGCGGTTGCGGGATGGGTTCACCGACGATGTCCAGCATGGGGCCGTTGGTGTCGATGGTGCCGCTGATGCCTTGGATCGTCATGTTTTGCCCGCGAGAGGCGAGGTATTCGCTGATAGCGGTCCTCACCTCTTCATGATTCAGTTCGACTTTGATTCGCATTGGTCGCGTTCCTTGGGTGCGTGCCCGAGACCGCCATCACGTTGCACGGTCTTGCGTGAGTGGCACGAGTGGCAGAGCGGCACGAGGTTCGACACGTCGTTGTTTCCGCCCGCGTTAAGCGCAACGTCGTGGTCCACGTGTTCGGCCGCGACGTTGCGACCTTCGGCAGCACACAAGCGGCAGAGCGGTTCGGCGTTGAGCACCTGCGCGCGGACCCGTTGCCAGTTGCGACCGTACCCGCGGTGGTGCGCTGACGGCCGGTTGTCCGGCCTCGGTGGCTTGGGTCGCATCTGGAACGGCTTGGGCTTGGTCGGCATGGTGGACATTGCCTTTTGATGTCCACGGCTTGTAAGTCCGTGGAAGACATTCAACTTGCGTCAAACTGGTGGACATCGTGGACATTGCGCAGCTATTACGTTAATGCGTGATACCAACTGAATTTTTGATGCATACGCATTAGACGCATGATGTCCACGACGTCCACCAGTTTGACGCAAGTTATCTGTTAGCATTCTGTTGTGATTGGTGGACATCAGAAGGCGATGTCCACCAAAGACTACAAGCCGCTTACTACCTCGGTCTGTTCTGGTTCTTGTGCATCGGGTTCGAGGTTGCTCAAGCGGTATTGGGATTGCCCTTGGTAGGTTCCTGCGAATTCGATCCGTAAGCCACGGTACACCCGGTCTCGCACCTTTTTCAGTTGTTTGCCGAGAACCGTTCCCCGCGATCGATCATTTTTTGCCTGTTCAAGAAGGCTAACCAACATCTCGCGTTGGTCCGCGAGACGAACCAATTCGCCAGACGTGACTTTGTTACTGCCGAACTCCCGCCACCACTCAGGCACGAACACCCGCCACTCATCGCCGGAATCAACCGAGATGGCGCGAAAGTCGTCAGCGTTGCCCGCGAGGTCGCGGATACCCGCGTTGCTGAGAATGCCATCCATGACCGCCGACCACGATTCGTAACCGCCGATCACGGACCGGCCGGGCGGCTTCCCCGCCGCAACCCATGCCTGACAGATGGTGAGGCAACACCACACCAGTTCACCGCGTTTGAGTTGTGCCCACTTCGGCAGCTTGTATTTGAACTGCCGATCCTTCCATGCCGCATCTTGCCGCGCGTCCAGGCGGATGCAGAGCGTGCGGCGAACCAGCTCTCGCGACATCCCCACGTTGTTGCCGCTGCTCACCCAGACGCAATTCACCGGTGCCGACACCATCCGCGAGAACCCGAGCAGTCGGCCACCGATCACGGTGGAAGTGAGGGCGGAAGCGAGTGAGCCGCTATCCAGGTTCTGGTTCAAGTTGTCGAGGAAGATTTCCCGCGGTGCTTCCATCAGGGCCGCGAGGATGAGCTTTTGCCAGTCGTCGGGGCGCGACACCTCGCCGAGCGCTTTCGGTTCGCGACCGAGCGTTACCCAACCCCAAGTCTGGATCAGGAGAGACTTGCCCGTCCCTTCTTGTGGCGCGTCAACGTGGTGCAGTGGCGTCGGGCCGTCGATCAACCCGCGGACGAATGGGAGAAGGAAGAGGGCGAGCACGTTGGCTTTGCTTGCAGCATCCACGAACGGGAAGTCGCCGAGCAGCTCGTCAAGCAAAAGGCTCCGTGCAATCTCCACGTCCTGAGCGGTTGGGGCGTCCGACACGTGCGGCACGTCAGCGTATCCGCCCGGCAGCAAATAAACCCCGCTCGCCGCGTCGTAACCGGGTTTGGTTAGCAACCCCGATTCGGCAGTAATAACGGGCACGTCGGCCACGGCGGTAAGCCGGGGGATGCCGGGCCATGCCGTGTGATCCTGAATCGACTCGACGACTTCGGCTTTGGGGAACGTGGCCTTCGGGATTTCTTCGCCGTCCTTGTTGGTCGTTACGTTCACCCAATTCGCCGAATTCGATAGCAAGAGGCGAAGTTGGGCTTTGCTCAGACTCTTCACCGCCGCGTTCTGTTGGGTGGTGTCGATCCGAACCAACGTGTCGCCGTGAATGAACGTCGCGATCGGATCGTTCGCTTTCACCAACGCCGCTAACGCCTGATCGACCACATCACGCAATTGCGCGGGTTGTTGCACGATGCGGGGGAGCCCGAGGGGGGCGGACGGAGCGGATGAAGGACCGGGCAACGGGGCAGGGTGGCCGACTGATTCGCCGGGGGCCGGGGGCCGGTCGGGGAACGAAGACGGGTGCGGCATGCGGTCGAGGGTCGCGTTGAGGAGCCAACCCCGCGCCTTGCTACACGGCTTCGATTCGGCTTCTTCGATCTTGTGCTCAAGCTCCCGCTCGGACCATTCGGGTTGGCACTTCGGGTTGAAGTCGGTCAGCATCAGCCCGAGCGCGACGGATGGCGACAGCTCGAAGCCGTTCACCAGCGCCTGGGCGACCTCGAAGGCGCGGTTGTGCCCGCCTTGCCCGGAGATGGAACCCGGACCCCGCGCGATCCACTTGCGGGCGCGCTCCACGGGATCGGCACCGCCGGCCAGCGGACGCGGAGACGACGAAGGCGGGAGCGTAACCCCCGCCTTTTGAGCTTCCGGTAACCGGAGCGTGCCGTCCGGGTCCAACACCGCGAGGGCGTGTTCGATGAGTTCAAGTCCAGTCACTGGGCACCTCAATCACTGCGCTCGGACGGTGCGGACGCGCCGTTGTGTTCGGACCTTTGCGGGCCATCGTGCCCGGAACCTTCATGATGCGTGACGAGTTGAACACG
>DASWYH010000550.1:0-2670 GCA_036405095.1 Gemmata sp.
TTCGGCGATCTGGACCTGTCGGGGTCCGTGTGGTCCGAGTGGGACGAGGCCGGCGCACCCCCGCTCGGCGCGCGCCGGCCGCCGCAGGTCGGGGACACGCTGCACGGGTTCCATCTCGTCGGTGAACTCGGGCGCGGCGCGTTCGCCCGGGTGTACCTGGCCCGGCAGGAGGCGCTCGCCGGGCGCGAGGTGGCGCTCAAGGTGACCCTGCGCCCGACCCGCGAGGCCGAGCGCCTGGCCCGGCTCCAGCACACGAACATCGTTCCCGTGTACTCGGCCCACGGGGACGGGGGCGTTCAGCTCATCTGCATGCCGTTCCTGGGCAAGGTCACCATCGCCGACCTGCTCCGGGCGCACCGGTCCGACCGCTCGTCCCGGCTCCACGGGCGCAAGACCTCCGTGACCCGGGCCGCGCGGACCACCGCGACCGACAGCAGGAGCAAACCGGCCCCGGGGTCCGACGGGCGCCCGTCCGCCCCGCGGGTGCCCGTGTGGACCTGGGCCGCGGACGGGCCGCCGCCCATCGTCGGCGACCCCTCCGCGGTGGCGCAGGCCCTGGTGCAACTGGCGTCCGGGCTCGCCCACGCGCACGAGCGGGGCATCCTGCACCTCGACCTGAAGCCGGCCAACGTGCTGCTCGCGGACACCGGCGAGCCCATGCTCCTCGACTTCAACCTGTCGTTCGACGCCACCCGCCCGGACCGCGAGGTGGTCGGCGGGACCATGCCCTACATGGCGATCGAACAACTGCTCGATATGCGGAACCGCGGTTCGGGGGTGCTGGACGAGCGCACCGACCTGTACGGGTTGGGCGCGATGGCGTTCGAGATGTTGACGGGGGAGCTGCCGTTCGCCCCGGGGGCGAAGGGACCGAAGGCCGCCGAACAGCAGATCGCGGCCCGGCGCCAGGGGCCGCCGTCGGTCCGCGCGCTGAACCCGGACGTCACCCCGGCGGTCGAGGCCATCGTTCACAAGTTGCTCGCCCCCGAGCCGGCGGACCGGTACCAGACCGCGGAGCACCTGCGGACCGACCTGGAGCGGCACCTGAACGACTTGCCGCTCCTGTACGCCCGCGAGCGCTCGGTTGCGGAGCGGTTCGGGAAGTGGCGCCGGCGGAACCCGGGGCTCGTGGTGCGGCTCCTGGTCGCGTGCCTGATCGGTCTGGCGCTCGGGCTCGGCGGCGTGGTCCACCAGCGCGCCGAGGCGAACGCGCGGACCGGGGCGGTCGAGCAGGCCCGGTCCGCGCGCGCCGCCCTCGACACGTTGCGCCTGGACCTCGCGCTGCCCGGTGACCCGGCGGCCCGCACCCGCGGCACCAAACGGGCCGGCGAACTCCTCGCGGCCTACGGGTGCGCGGACGACCCGAACTGGCGGACCCGGCCCGCCGTGCGGCGGCTCACCGCGGCCGAGCGCGCGGCCCTCGCCGGCGACCTCGGGGAACTGATGTTCTTGCTCGCGGGCGCGACCGCCGCGGACGCGGACGCGCTTCCGGAGCCCGACCGGCGCCAGCGGGCCGCCGAGGCGTGGAAACTGAACCGTGCCGCCCGCACCTGTTTCGGCGACGAGGGGCCCCCGGTGATCGACCGGCAGGCGGTGCAACTTGCGCCGCTCGCGGGCCAAGAGTTCGCCGCCCCGGACCTCCCCGAACCGTCCAAGGTGACCGGCGCCAGGGCCCAGTTCCTCGAAGCCGTCTTCGCGCTGCGCGCCGGGCGGTACGCGACCGCGACCCCGCTCCTGGAAGCGGCCGTCGGCGACCAGCCCGCGCACGGCGCGGGGCAGTTCTGCCTCGCGTACTGCCTCCAGCACATGGGCCAACCGACCCGGGCGCTGGAGCGCTACGACGTGGCCCGCGTGCTCCTCCCCAAAGACGCGCGCCCGGCGTTCTTTCGCGGGGTGATCTACGGGGTGCGCCAGAAACCGGCGCTCGCCGAGGCCGAGTTCACGAAGGCGCTGGCGCTCGACCCGGAATGCGCCGGTGCGTACCAGAACCGCGGGCTGGTGCGCTACCGGCTCGCCAAAAACGACGCGCCCCGCGCCTCGAAGGCGCAAGCGGTTCGGGCGAAACTCGAAGAGGCCGAGAAAGATTACACCGCCGCACTGGAGCGCGGCGCGCCCGCACTCCAGGTGCGGTTGCTCCGCGCCGCGGCCCGCGACGGGCGCGATCCCGCCGGCGCGAAAGAGGACCGCGAGGCGGTTCAGAAGCTCGAACCGAAGACCGAGATGGACTATCTGGTTCGCGGGACCCTGAGCATACCCACCGAGCCCAAAGCGGCACTCGCGGATCTGCGCAAAGCGAGCGAACTGAACCCGCGGTCGCTCCTCGCCTTTCAGAACATGGCGCACGTTCTGGCCGACCGGCTCCGCGACCCGGAAGGGGCGCTCGCGGCGGCCAACCGCGCGGCGGAAGTCAGTCCGGAGTACGCCCCGACCCGGGCCGGGCGCGCGATCCTGTTGGCCCGCCTCGGGCGCCGCGATGACGCGCACAAGGAGATCGAGCGGGCGCAGGTGCTCTCCGACGACGCGGCCGTCACCTACCGAGCCGCGTGCGTGTACTCCCTGACATCAACCCAGAACCCCAATGACCGTGACAAGGCGATTGCGCTCTTGAAGCAGGCGATCCGGGACGGGTTCACCGGGCTTAACGAACTGGCAACCGACTCGGATCTCGAC
>DASWYH010000551.1:0-1554 GCA_036405095.1 Gemmata sp.
GGCACATGAACGTTGAGCAGGAACGGCCCGGGGGACTCGATCATCTCCACCAGTGCGGCGTCCAGGTCGGCCTTGTCCACGACGCTCTTGGACGCCACCCCGAACCCCTCGGCGATCGTGCAGAAGTCTGGGTACGGTGGCAGGCCCTCGCCCGCGCCCAGGTACGTGTGGCCGCGGTTCGAGCCGAAGAACCGGTCCTCCCACTGCATCACCATCCCGAGGTGCTGGTTGTTCAGCAGCAGCACCTTCGCGGGGATCTTCTCGGCGAACGCGGTCGCGAGTTCCTGCACGTTCATCAGGAAGCTGCCGTCGCCGTCGATGTCGATGACGAGGTTGTTCGGGAACGCGACCTTCGCCCCGAGCGCGGCGGGCAGCCCGAACCCCATCGTGCCCAGCCCGCCGGAGGTGATCCACTTCCGCGGCTTGTTGAAGTGGAAGAACTGCGCCGCCCACATCTGGTGCTGGCCGACCCCCGTTGTGATGATGGTGTCGTCGAGCTGGTTCCGGTCGCGCAGGATCTCCCACAGCCGCTTGATCGCGTACTGGGGGATGATGAAGTTGTCCGGTTCGGCGAACTTCAGCGGCTCGGCGTCGCGCCAGGCGTCGATCTGGCGCCACCACTCCGGGTAGCGCCCGCCGGCGGTGAGGTCGGCGTTCTTCTCGTCCTTCAGCAGCGCGTTCAGCCCCTGGAGCGCGGCCTTCAGGTCGCTGTGAACCGGGATGTGCGCGAATTTGTTCTTGTGGATCTCCGACTTGTCGATGTCGACGTGGACGATCTTCCCGTGCTTGGCGAACTCGGTGAGCTTGCCCGTGACGCGGTCGTCGAACCGGACCCCGAGGGCGATCAGGAGGTCCGCTTCGTTGATCGCGTAGTTCGAGTACACGGTGCCGTGCATCCCGAGCATCTGGAGGCACAGGTAGTGGTCGGCCGGGAAGTTGCCCAGGCCGTGAACCGTGAGGCCCACGGGCGCGCCGACGAGTTCCGCGAACTCGCGCACCTCCGCCGCGGCGTCGGAGTGGGTGACCCCGCCGCCGGCGTAGATGAAGGGCTTCTTGCTCGCGCGGAGCGCGGCGACGATCGGTTCGAGTTCGGCCCGGGTGGCCTTGCGCATCGGGCGGTAGCCCGGCAGGTCCATCGGCGGGTCCCAGTCCGGCACGATCGCCTTGATCTGCACGTCCTTGCACACGTCGATGAGAACCGGCCCCGGGCGCCCGGTTGTGGCGATGTGGAACGCCTCCTTCACGACGCGGGTGATGTCCTCGGTGCGGGTGAGCAGGTAGTGGTGCTTGGTGATCCCGCGGCAGATCTCGACCATCGGCGTTTCTTGGAACGCGTCGTTGCCGAGAACCGCGGTTGGCACCTGCCCGGTGATCGCGATGAGCGGGATGGAGTCCATCTTCGCGTCCGCGATGCAGGTCACGAAGTTGGTGGCGCCCGGTCCGGAGGTCGAAACGCAGACGCTGGCCTTCCCGGTGGTGCGGCTGTACCCGTGGCCCATGAACCCGCCGCCCTGCTCGTGGCGCGGGAGGATGGTGCGGAGCTGGCCCATGACG
>DASWYH010000552.1:0-3617 GCA_036405095.1 Gemmata sp.
CGCAAGCGGGCCGCCGGGGTGAACTGACCCCGGCCCGGGCGCGACCGGCGGGACCGCGAGCCCGCCCCGGCGTGCGGCGCGCGTCCGGTCCGGTTATACTGAACAGCGCGGAAAGGAAGCCCGCCGGTTCCGACATCGATCTGTGGCGCGGGTTGTCACTTCGGCGAGCGAACCTCATGAACGCGGTGAAGAACAGTGCACTGTTGCTCGCCCTCGGGGCGCCCTTCGCGCTGTACGCCGTGTGGCAGGTCCACAGCGCCACGCGGGCGGACGTAACCGCGGCCCCGCCCCCGGCCGACACGGGACCAACGAACGAACAGCTCGCGGCCTCCCGAACGAAAGCGGCCGCGTTCGCCGCCGCGTCGCGCAACGCGCTCGACGGGTCGTGGCAGTCCGCCGGCCCCGTACCCACCTCGACCGACCCGGCCGCCGCCGAGGCGCTCCAGGCGGCTGCGGCGCGGGCCGCCGACCTCGCCGACCTGGAGCGGTTCCTGTCGGGCGCCGAGAGGCCCGTGTTCACCGGTAAGCTGAAGCCCCGGTACGAGGAATGGACGCGCGAGCAGGTCGCCGCCCGCCGGGCCGAAGAGGCCGTGAGGGCGTGGTTCCGGAAACCGCTCGCGGTCGCCTCCGTCGCGGACGCGGACCGGGCGATGGGTGAGGTCAACGCGCTCATCGACGAGTACGCGGGGCTGTCCCGGTTCGCGAACACGGGCCAAACGGTGCGCTGGCGGCTCCAGGCCCAGTTGCAGCTCGTGGACCTCCTCACCGGGCTCGCGAACACGCACTACAAGGCCGCGGTGAGCGCGCCCCTGCCGCTCGATCAAGACACGGGCGCCGCGCTGGCAGCGCTCCGCGCGCTGCGGGCGCACCTCGCCGCGCTGCAGGAGGGCTTGCGCCAGGCGGACGAGAGCAAGGTGCCCCTCGCCGCCGAGTTCCGCACGACCGCGGAAGACAAGCGCGCGCGGGCCGACGAGTACGCGGCCCGCGAGGAGCTGCTCGCGCTGTTCGCGAAGGCGGACCTGTTCGCCGACGCCACCGGCGCCGAGCGGTGGCTCAAGAGCGTCGCCGCCCAGTTCGCCAAAACGAAAGATAAAGAGGTCCAGAAGATCATCCGCAAAAAGGTGCAACAGTTCGCCGATTCGTTCATCCCAGCATCGGTCCGGCTCGACGAGGACGTGGTCCTGCGCGGCCGGGCGGCGCCGCGGGACAAGGTCGTGGTCTCGTACGACCCGGCCCTGGGCGAGAAGACGCAGACCAGATCGCTTTCCGCCGAGGCCGGCGGCTTCAACGAGTTCTCCCTGAGCGGCAAGCAGCCGGGGCTGAACTACGTGGTCCGGTACGACGGCAACAGCTACGAGCTGGGAGACCTCAAGCCCACGGCCCTGAGCCGGGCGGCCGTGCGGTACAACGAGGCCCGCGCGCGGCTCGCCGACCGGCCGGCCCCGCGCTGGACCGCGGAATCGATCGCGGAGCTAAAAAAGAAGTGCGAAGAGCAAAAAGAGTTGGTAGACCAGTTGAGGATACCCGAGCGCAAGGGCGCGGGCGCGCCGCCGAAGATCGCGACCCGCGTGAGCGGCCTGGCCGCGGGCGCGGCCGCGTGCGAAGACCTGTTCAGGCCCGAGCGGTGACGCCGGCGGTGGCGAGATCGAATCCCGGCAGGGGCGGACATGAGCCTGCTCGCGACCTGGAAAAAAGTGCTGCTGTTCGGTGCCTTCGGCGCGGTCGGCTGTCTCGCCGGCTGGCTCGTGGGCGAGCCGTACTTGTGGGCTTCCGGATCGGCCGAGGGGGCGCCGTCACTCATTTCCAGCGCCGCTCCGGTCGAGCCGCCGCAAGCCAGCGGCGAAATGCAAAAGCGGCTACAGGACGCGAAGGCGAAGACCGGTGACGTGCAGATCTCGCTCATCTGGAACAACATCAACGACCTCGATCTGCACTGCAAAGACCCGAACGGCGAGACCATTTTTTTCCGGAACCCCGTATCGCGCAGCTCGGGCGAACTCGATGTCGACGCCAACTCGCTTCAAACTCGGGACCGTCGTCCCGCCCCGCTCACCCGCGAGCCGGTGGAAAACATCAACTGGCAACCGAATAAGGCCCCGCCCGGCTGGTACGAGGTGTCCGTGAACCACTTCACGCACCGCGCGGAAGCCGGTACACCGAACCTGACTCCGTTCAAGGTGAGCGTCCTGTACGACGGCGAGCGGCACGAGTTTGAAGGCAAAGCCGAGCACCACGGCACGAGAAATAGCGAACAACTGGTTCACCGTTTCGAGCTGAAACACCTTCACCTCCTCGCCCCCACATCCGTGGAAGTGGCACCGGGGGGACGCGCCCAGATTCTGGTGCGCGTCCAGCGAAGGCAGTACAGCGGCCCGATAACGGTGCGGGTCGATAACTTGCCCGACGGGGTCACCGCAACCCCGCTGACGCTCGCGGGCGGCGAGGACACAGGGCACCTCGAGCTGCGCGCGAGCCGGTGGGTTAAAACCGGGGCAGCGGATCGGAAAACGGGCGCGCCCCCCATCAAGTTCGTCGCAACCGGTGGCGGTCACGAGGCCGTTTCCGAGGGGCACCTGTCCATACCGAAGCCGACGGCCGCTCTGTCGCCATTGGCTCTCGCCTCGATCGGAATCTGGACCGCCCTGCTTGCCGTTGGGCTGTGCCTGGCGTTAGTCGTCGTGCAGAACAAGTACCTCGGGAAGAAGCCGTTCGCATCCGCCCGTTTCCCGATCGGGCTCGTGGTGCTCGGCGCCGCCGCCGCGGGGTTCGTATCGGGCAGCGTCGGGCAAGCGCTTTACGTTCTGCTGCTCGGCGCCGGCGTCGCGAACCTCGGGTTCCTCGTTGGGTGGGTGCTCCTCGGCGGGTTGCTCGGGCGCGGGGTGAGCTTCTTCATCCCGAACCTCGACGGCACAAAAGCCGCGCTCGCCGGCGTCACCGGCGGGTTGCTCGGCGCGGTCGCGGTCGTGGCCGCGTCCCAGGTTCAGGACCGCGAGTGGGTCGGGCGCCTCGGCGGCGCCGCGCTCCTGGGCTTCTGCATCGGCCTCATGGTCGCGGTCGTCGAGGTCGCGTTCCGCCGGGCGTGGCTGGAGGTGCGGTTCAGCGAGCGCGAAATCATCACGGTGAACCTCGGCGCCGAACCGGTGAAGGTCGGCGGCGACGCCCGCGCGTGTACCGTGTGGGCGCGGGGCGCGGCCGCTGTCGCCCTCCGGTACTGGGTCCGCAACGGGCAGGTGCTCTGCGAGGACGTGCCCGCCCGGCGCGAAGCGAGCGCGAGCGACGGCGACACCCGAACCGCCGGGAACGTAACGGTGGTGGTGCGCACCAGCGGCACCACGCCGCCGGCTCCGAGCGCTCCTCCGGCGGCCCGCCCCCAAACGCCGGCCCCACCTCCGCCCCCCGTCCCGGCGGTCGTGGTGCCGCCGCCCGCGGCGCCCGTGACCAACGACTACGACGACGGGTTGCCGATGCCGCTGGTTCCGCCCGCGCCGCCGCGCCAACCCGTGGTGTCGATCCTCGACCTCGACGAACCGCGCCCCGCGCCGCCCCCGATCGCTCCGAAGCCCGCTGCGCCCGCGC
Organism: Gemmata sp.; assembly: GCA_036405095.1. Lineage (GTDB taxonomy): Bacteria > Planctomycetota > Planctomycetia > Gemmatales > Gemmataceae > Gemmata. Next base: position 3,577 of record DASWYH010000552.1, read on the forward strand.
CGGTGCCGCCCCCGACGACCGCGCGCCCGCCGGCGCCGCGC
>DASWYH010000553.1:0-2431 GCA_036405095.1 Gemmata sp.
GCCTGCCGATGAGGTACCCGATCTAGCCGGCCGGACGGTGGTGGTATTCACCCGCGGTCGCCCGCTCGCCATCCCGGTCGTCCTGACCGACTGCCGGTTCGAGCGGCAGGGCGGGAGGTTGTTCCTGGTTGGTACCAATCAGCCGTGCCGGAGTTGGCTGGCCGAGTGGTGCGATGGAACCCGTCGGTGCGTCGCGTGGGACGCAGTCGAAGAGTACGTGGTGTTCGACTCGCTGGCCGACTACCACGCTCGCCAGGGGCCATCGCCGGGCGAGGCCGTCGCGGAGCAAAGGCCTGCCGAACCCGGCGCTGCACCTGACACCGCCATCTGATCTGCGTTGTGTTGCTCACTCGATCCTGGCGGTGCAGGTGAGCTTGATGACTATGAAGCCGTGTACCGGTCAAGTGTAAGAGCGGTGCTTTTCCCGCTCTTGTTCTTTGGTGTTGTCGTGCCCGTACCGGCCCCCGCCCTCGCCGGGCCGCGTGCGGGCACGACAGCACCCACGGCCCGGCTCCCGCACCGGGTCCCACGCTCTCGCCGATCCCAGCACACGCGCGGACCGCACTCGACTATCCGGGGTCACGGACCGACGCCCGGCCCCACTCATCTGATCCGCCGCGCCGCCCATTCGTTCGGCCGAGGTCGGTTTCCCGCCCCGCACAAAGCTCCGAGCTAACGCGGACAGGCCCACAGGTGTTCGTTCGATCGGCGATCTCAACTCTCGAGCCGTTTGCTGACGATCTCGTTCGATTACCCGGTGGTCGCGGGTGCCGGGGCGGGTACGGCCGCGGGTTGTGGTGCGGGTGTGTCGTCGCGCCACCGCTGGTTGGTGCGGAGCATGGCCCAGCACCGCACCAACAGCTTGCGCGCCAGGGCCACCACCGCCGGCTTCTTGCGCGACACCCCGCCGCCGGTGAGCCGCTTGTACTGGGTCTGGGCCCACGGGTTGTACCGCAACATGCACCACGAGCACTCGACCAGCAGCTTGCGCAGCACCGCCGGGCCGCGCCGGGTGATGCGCCCCTTGCGGTCGGTGACCCCGCTCTGGTACTGGGTCGGCACCAACCCGGCGTACGCCCCCACCTGCTTGCCGGACGCGAACCGGGTCGCGTCCCCCAGGTGCGCGGCCACCGCCTCGGCAGTGCGGGGCCCGACGCCCGGGATGGACAGCAGCAGTTGGGTGCCCGGGTCGGCCGCGCTCAACTTGTCCAACACCCGCTCGGTCTCGGCGATCCGGTGCTCCAGGTCCCGGTACTGGTCCACCGCGATCCCGAGCATCCCGCGCCACAGCTCGTCGGGTCCGCAGTCGCCCAGCTCCCGGGCCTCGGCGTCGAGCACGTCGAGCCCGTCCGCGGTCCACGCCTTGGCCCCGGTCGGCATGGCCACCGCGTGGGTGGCGAACAGCGCGCGGATCCGGTTCTGGCACGCCACCCGGTGCCCCACCAGCTCCTGTCGGAACGCGATCAGCAGTCGCCGCTGGCGGGTGCGCGGGTCCGGCAGGGTGACCGTGGGCAACTGGCCGATGGCCTCGAGCTCGGCCAACCGCTTGGCGTCGTCGTGGTCCGTCTTGCGCTTCAGGCGGGTGAACTTCCAGGCCTCTCCGGCGGTGTTGGCCACCTTCACCGTGTGCCCGGCGGCGACCGCCCGGTCGTGCACCCAGCCGGCGTTCGAGCACGCCTCGATCACCAGCACCGCGCCCGGGTACCGAGCCAGCAGTTGGTCCACCGCCGCGGGCGTCGTGTCCAGGGTGCGGAACGTGTGCTCCCGGGTCACCCGCTGGTACCCGCACGCCACGCTCTTGTATCGCCCCAGGTCAATCGCCAGAATGGTGTCCGATGGCATCGCAAGCCTCCTCAGTGCCGAGGGCGATCTACCCTCACCGTAACACACACGGCTTACATGGATTCTTTCGGCAAGCAGAAGGCAGAGGGGCGCGCGGTGGCGGCGAACATCTACGTCTACTGTCCGTCTGGCCGACCGGGGCTTTCGCGCGCCGACCTTGAAGAAGAGTTGGAGAGGTTCTTCGGGGACGCGGCCGAGGACTGCGGGGCGGGCAGTGGCAAAGATGGATTCAACCTCGACTACGAGCTGGCCGACGGCGAAGACGCGGACGCTTGGGCCGACCGTCTCAAGCCGTTCCTCGCTGGCCTCGGGGTACGGCCCGGCACTGCGTTCGAGGTGTTCGCCGACGGCTGGGAGCCGGGCACGGCGTGGCGGCGAGTCGAAGTGCTCGGCACGGACCGTGTGGTCACCGAGCGCGACCCCAAGTAGTCGCTGGTTGCGGGGTAGCAAAAGCAGGCCGAACCGGGCGCTGCACCTGACACCGCCCGCTGATTCGGGGCGCGTCGCTCATTCGGTGATGGCGGTGCAGGTGAGCTCATTGTTCGGCACCAGAGGGCTCTTCGGCGTGGACGAGCCGATCGAAGCGACT
>DASWYH010000554.1:0-2758 GCA_036405095.1 Gemmata sp.
CGGCAACACGCCCCGAGTCGCGGCCGATGCGCACCTCGGCGCCGGACGGGTGGCGACCGGCGCGGACCTGCCTAAAGTGTTCGCCAACGAACCCGTGCGCGCCGGTGAATGGGCCGCGAAGGTGAGCGCGAGCCGCGCGATCGTGTGGCAGAACGGGGACGAGTACGTCATCGCCGCGTTCCACCCGGGCGCCGACGGCACCGGGCGACTCCAGGCCAAGGCGTGGTGCCCCAAGCACGGGCGCGTGCTCCAGGAGGGCGAACTCGACGACGCCAAATTTCTCCAACGGTACCCGCCGTTCGGACCGGGGCTCCCCATCACCGCCGCGGAACTGGCGCACGCGTATAAAGGGGCCACTATAGCAGAAACGAAGTTCCGGAACCGGTGGCTATCGGTCGAGGGCAAGTTGGTCGATGTGGTCCACAACTCGAACGAGGAGCCGGTGGCCGTCCTGGAAGGGGTTCCCTTGGGCGAAGGGCGCAGCCTACATGTCCGCGCCCAGTTGGCAAAGGCAGACGAGACGAAGTTACTGAGCCTGTCACGGGGCCAGACGGTCAAACTGAAGGGGCGCTGCACCGGGCTGAACGGCGTCGCATTTGTGGACCTGGCGGGCGGCACCTTCGTGAGCGCCGGCACCGATCCGAACCCAATCGTCAGCGCGAGCGACCTGCTCGCCGAACACGCTCGCAACCCGTACGGGACCGACACCAAGTACAAAGAAAAGGCTCTCACCATTACCAACGCGGTCGTTGAAAGAAAGGAGAGCGACACGGCCCTCGTCGTCAGTGCGGGGCCGCAGGGCGGGTCCGCCCGGTTCCGGGTCACGGTCCCATTCGACACCGTTTTTCGGAAGCAGCTCGCCGACCTGAAGCCCGGCGACCGAATCAAGATCAAGGGCGAGTACCACGAGTCACACAACGGAACGGTGAACTTACAGCGCGCGTGGCTCGCACCTGAACCTTAATCCCGAGCCCGCTCGCGCCCCAGCGGGTCGGCCAAGAACGGTGACTGCCCGCACCGGGCGCCCGTGGCGCACCGCGGCGGTGGCAGCGTAGTCGGGCGGGAAAGAAAATTCGCCCGGTCGCCCGCCCACCGGGCCGGAAACGCAGTTCACAGGCGCTGGCTGTACTTCTTGTTCCGGCGCCCGAACAGCGGCTTCTTCGGGTCGGGGTTGCCGGTCGGTTCCGCTGCGCCCCCGTCGTCGTCCGAGCCCCAGCCGTCGTCCTCGCCGTCGGCCTTGGGCGCTGGCTTCACCGCGTCCAACCCCGAGAACACCACCTTCACTTCCGCGGGCGGGCGGTTCGCTCGCGGGGCCGCCGCTTCGAAGCCCTCGATCTGATCGGCTTCGATGAGGCGGTTGATCATCATCTCGATGTTGGTGAGGTGGTCGCCCTGCTCAGGCAGCGCGAACGAGATCGCGATCCCGTCCTTCCCGATGCGCCCGGTGCGCCCGATCCGGTGGACGTAGTTCTCGATGTCCATCGGCAGATCGAAGTTGATGACGTGTGACAGGTCGTTCACGTCGATCCCGCGGCTCATCACGTCGGTCGCGATCAGGTACTTTATCGCTCCCGTGCGGAACGCGGCCATGACCTTCTCGCGCTGCGACTGCGGCAGGTCGCCGTGGATCACCGCGGCCTTCGCCACCGCCCGCTTGAGGTCGCGGTACAGGTTGTCGGCCCAGCGCTTGCGCTCCACGAAGATGAGGCACTGGCGCGGCCGCTCGCGCTCGATCACGCGCTTCAGCAGTTCGAACTTGCGGTCCTGGTCGACCGTGAAATAGCTTTGGCGGATCTTGTCCACCGTCGGCTTCTCGGGCATCATGTGCAGGTGAACCGGGTCGTGCATGTACCGGTTCACGAGCCGCTTGATCGCGTCGGGTACCGTTGCGGACATGAGGAGCGTCTGGCGCTCCGTCGGGCACCGCTTCAGGAGCCGCTCGATGTCGTCGCGGAACCCGATGTCGAGCATCCGGTCGGCTTCATCGAGGACGGCGTATCGCACCTGCGCGAGCGACATCGAGCCCCGTTGCAGGTGGTCGAGCATCCGGCCCGGTGTGCCGACCACAAGGTCGCACCCGCGGGCGAGCCCGTCGAGCTGACGCTGCATCCCGGTTCCCCCGTACACCGGAACGCAGCGGAACCGCTTGCTCGGGGCCAGTTTGTCCGCCTCGGTCGCGATCTGAAGGGCGAGCTCGCGCGTCGGCGTCATCACGACACCGATCGGCCCCTTCAGGTTGTGCGGGCGCCAGCGGTTGAGGAACGGGATGAGGAACGCGGCGGTCTTTCCGGTGCCGGTTTGCGCCTGGCCGATCACGTCCTTGCCCCGGAGCGCGGGGGGGATCACGGCCTCCTGGATCGGCGTAGGGTGCGAATACCCGGCGGCGTCGATGGCGTCCATCAGCGGGCGCATGAGTTTCAGGTCCGCGAACACCATAGCCGGATCGGTCTCGGGCGGGGGCGGCGTTTCGTGGTCGGGATCGTCCGCGGAATCGATCTCCGGTTCGTCGCCCTCGGCCTCATCAGCGCCGGCGGTTTCGTCCAGGCTCGGTTCGTCAACCCGTTCATCGGCGCCCGGCTCGTCGGTCGGGTCGGGGGCAGGAGTTTCGTATTCGGGAACGGTCCAATCGTCCCCGTCGGTGGGGGGAATCAACACAGGCTCCATCAGTAAGCGACAAAGTGCGGCGCAACGGCACCGTGAGATAACTGTTCTCTCCTTACCATGGTAAGATGTCCGGCGCGGAGTTGTCTAGGTAACT
>DASWYH010000555.1:0-3270 GCA_036405095.1 Gemmata sp.
GCGACGTGCGCTCGTACCTCGACGCGCCCGGCTCGTCAAAACGAGCCCGACGTTTTGGGCTCGGACCGCTCAGAAGCCCGGATCGCCGCCGCTCTTCTTGAAATCGAGGTACGCGAGGTACAGCAACCCGCCCAGGAGCAAGTAACAGGTGGCGGTCGCGGGCACGGACGGCGACGCGAACTTCACCGCGCTCCCGGCGGACGATTTGAGCTTGGGTTTCAGCCCGCGCCAGTCCACGGAGTAGATCTCGTCCAGAACGAGGTGCGACAGGAACCCGACCATCACGCCGACGCCCAGCAAGATGCGGACGCCGCGGTCCGGGTACGCGAGGTACACGCACAGCCCGGCAACGAACATGGCCGGGATGCTGTGGTACATCCCGCGGTGGACCGTGAACTGTTTGAACAGGGTCGCGACGAAATACCGGATGAAGAGGTACGCAAACAGGAACGTCGCACAGATGCTTTCGAGCGGCATCCCGGCGTGCATCATGCGGCGGAGGAGCAGCATCGGCACGACCGCGGCGAGCAGCCCGAACATCTCGCGCACCGGGATCCCGGAATCGCTGTCGAGGTCGGGGAGCATCCCGCCGACGGCGGTGACGCCGGCCGCGAGGATGCCCGCCTCGGTGCTGAACCCGACCGGCTGGACGGCGAACCCGCCGTAGGCGAGGCCGAGCACCCCGGACACCGTGATGTGCGTGCGAAATCCGGCCACGGCAGCACCCGTTATAAAGAGCCCAGGGACAGGCACAGCAACACAGGCAAGACAATGACCCCGCGCGGAACCGCGGTCAAGCCCGCGCCGCTCCGGGGCCTCTTTACTTTCACCTTTTTGCCACGCGCCGGCAACTCACCTTGTGTACAGGCGTTCCCTCTGGAACATTAACAGCAGAGGAGGACGAGCCATGATCCCGCGCAATGAAGAGATCGCCCGCAAACTGCGGGCACACGCGAACCAGCTCGCGCGCACCGGTAACAACCTGTACCGCGTGCGCGCGTTTCGCTCGGCGGCCTTCGCCGTGATGGGGCTCTCCAGCGACGTGACCGAACTCGTTGCGACCGGCGGCGCGCCGGCCCTGGAACGGGTTCCGGGCATCGGGAAGAGCCTGGCGACCACCATCGCCGAGTACGTCAGCGCGACCAGTATGGCCGCCTGAGCGGGGGGCCGACCGTTCGGTTCCGTGAGCAAAAGGTGCGGGGCCGGGGCGGCGAACCGACGCGGGCGCCGATCAACCGAGCACGTTCATGCCCAGCCCGAGAAGGGCGGCGCGGAACAGCTCGAACTGTTCTTCGGACACGCTCACGGTGAGCGGGCCGAGGCGCTCCGCGACCAGCGCGCGCGTTTCGGGCCACTGCACCAGCCCGTCGGCGACTTCCGCGTTCGGAAGGCGCACCACCAGGAGCCGCACCGCCTGCGGTGCGGGCTGCTGCCACCCCAGCAGCAGCAGCCGACCCGCGGCCGACAGCGGCGCGCCGCTCCGCTCCACAAACCAGGAATCGAGTTCCGCGAGCGCGCGCCCGCTCTCGACCGCGCGGCGCAAGGACGCCGGTGTGAGTCGGAACCGCTGGGCGCCGTTCTGCTCGATCGGGAGCGGTTCGGCCAGTTGCTTGAGTTCCGCCTCCAGCAGCAAATCGGCCTGGGGCACATCGACGGTGAGCGTCACCCCGTCTTCGGCGACCGCGATGCACTTTTGGGGCTTCGATTCGTAGTCGCGGCTGCCGACGAGCCGCAGGCTGGAGAGGGACGGCTCGCGCCCGTCGGCGGTCATCCCGATGCGCTCGGTGAGGCGCAGCGCCACCACCCCGCGCGCCACCGCGGCGTCCAGCTCGGCGGGCGTCTGGAACTCGACCAGCACCGCGGACGCGAACGCGGTGATGCGCTCGCGCTTGCTCGCCCACCGCTGGAGCAGGTCCGCGACGCCCGCCGGGACGGGCCGCGTGCCGTGCCGGTTGAGGGTCTGCACGATCATCGGCAGCGTGAGCCCCGATTCCAGCCCCCGGTAGGTCTGCTCGGGGGTCAGTTCCAGCGTGCAGGCCGGGCCGATGCCCTTCCACCCCGCGAACCGCGTCAGCGCGGCGACGAGCGCGGGCGTGAGCCCCTGCCGGTAGGCGAGGATCTCCGCGTTCGGCTGCACCATGAGCGTTTGCGGAAACGCGGGCGGCGCCGGCGGCTCCGGATCACCGAACAGCAAGTGCCGGCCGCGCGCGGAGAGGCGAACGAACTCCCCACTCACTTCGGTGACGCCGAGCGGGTGCGCGACGCCGAGCAAGTACCCGCGCACCCACCCGGCGCCTTTGTCGCCCGCGGCTTCGGAAGGGACCACCCCGGCCCACGACGGGTGGTGCGACCACAGCCACTCCGCGACCGCTTCCGGGCTCACGAAGTCGCGCGCGAGGAGCAGCGCGAGGAGCCCGGCGGTGGGCGTCGGCGAGAGCCCGTTCTCGGTGGGCGCGTAGCCCGCGAGCGGGTCCCACGATTCCACCCGGGGCAGCGCCTGAACCAGCTCCGTGAGCAGCGCGGAAAGGGGGCCGTCCCAAGTCGCCGGGAACGTGTTTGTGGTAAGAGCGCCGTCGCGCTCGGTGAGCAGGTTCGCGGCCCGCGCCCAGAGCAGGGCCAGAACCCCGGGGTCCGCGATGGGGGCGAGCTGCTCCACCGGCGGCGCGGCCAGCACCGCGTCCGACTGGAGCCGCACCAAATCGCGCTTGAAGAGCGTGTGCCCCTGTGTGAGCCGCACCGGGTCGGCGTTGACCTGCTGCCACACGGCCGCGAGCCGCAGCGGCCATTCGAGGCCATCTGCCTGGCGCGGGGTTCCGGTTTCGGCGTCCGGGCTGGTGAGGTCCGGTAGCCCCAGGTCTTCGCCCCGCGCGCGAACCGCCACGCCGGGGGGCGCGAACACGACCGCGTTGTGCGTGCCGGCGAGGCCGAACCAGCTCGCGAAGTCCTCGACCGGCGGGCCTTGCGGGTCCAGTTCCGGGAACAGCAGCCCCGTTTCGAGTAGCGCCTGAACGGGGCCGAAGCCGTCGTTGTGGTCCAGGGCGGCCAGGAGCGTGAGCAGGTGCCCCACTTTCCACCGCGGTTGGCGGCTGAGGCCCATGAACGCGAGCAGCTTGCGCGCCGCCGGGGGCTGCTCCTTGATGCGCCGGTCGATGACCGGTGCGTTGGTGATCATCGCCACCGACTTGTCGATCAGCTCCTCGGCGGGGAGCTTCGACCGCGGGCGCACGAGCTTGTCCGCGATGGTGCGCAGGAGCGTTTCGCCGTAGCGCG
>DASWYH010000556.1:0-1607 GCA_036405095.1 Gemmata sp.
GAAACCGCCAGCGTCTTCCGCGAGGTCGCCGTCGGGCTGGTTCACGCGCACGACAAGGGCATCCTGCACTGTGACCTGAAGCCCGCGAACGTGCTGCTCGACCACGAGAAGCGGCCCAAGCTCGCGGACTTCGGGCAGTCGCGGCTCACGAACGAGACGGCGCCCGCGCTGGGCACGCTGTTCTACATGGCCCCGGAACAGGCGGACCTGGGCGCCGTGCCCGATGCCCGGTGGGACGTGTACGCCCTGGGCGCGCTCGTGTACCGGATGCTGGTCGGCGCCCCGCCGCACTGGAGCGAGCCCGCGGTTACCGGGATCACCTCGGGCACCCTCGACGCACAGCTCGCTGCGTACCGGAAGCTCATCTTCAGCGCGCCGAAGCCGGCCGCGCACCGCACCGTTCCGGGGGTCGATCGGACCCTGGCCGGGATCATCGACCGGTGCCTCGAACCAAGTCCGAGCAAGCGCTTCGCGAACCCGCAAGCGGTGCTCGCCGCGCTCGACGCCTGGAACCTCCAGCGCGTGCGCCGGCCGCTCCTGTGGGTCACCGGGACCACGTTCGCGCTGGTGTTCCTGCTGATGGGGTTGGTCGGGCAGTACCTGTTCCGCACCACCGTGAGCACGGCCGAACAGGGGGTCCAGGGCCGCGCCCTCGAAGCGAACAGGTTCGCGGCGCAAACGGAGGCCCGGCAGCTCGCGGCGCAGGTCCAGTTGCGGTGGGTGCAGCTCGACGCCGCGGCCCGCAGCCCGCAGATCCGCGAGCTGCTCGCGAAGGGCGCGGGGCTGGAAGCCGACCCGGCGGCGGGGCAGAAGCTCGATCAGCTCCTCGGCGAGCGGAAGGCGCGCGGCGACCGGCAGTTCGCGGACTCCGACAAGTCGGCGCTGTGGTTCGTGCACGACGCCGCCGGGTTCCAGCGCGGCAGCGCGCCGCCCTCCGAACCCGGGCGCAACGTGTACCGCGGGTACCGCGACTACTTCCACGGGCGGGGCGAGCAGCCGAAGGGCGACCCGCCGGCCCCGGGGATCATTCAGCGCCCGCACCGGTCGGTGGCGTACCGGCGCGACCGGCCCGGGGCCGAGCGCATCTGGTCGGTCGCGTTCAGCGTCCCGGTGAAGGGCGACGGGCCGGGCGCCCCGCCCCTCGGGATCGTCGGGATGACGATCACCCTGTCGGACGCGCCGGACGAGCGGGCGGACCGGTTCGCGGTGCTCGTGGACACCCGCCCCGACGCCAAGAACGGGCGCCGCGGGCTGATCCTGCGGCACCCGTACTGGTCGGGGATGGACCAGGAGAGCGACCCGCCGCTGTACTACGCCGACGCGGTGGTGAAGTGGGCCGACGCGACGAGCGCGAGCGAGGACGGGGACGTTCCGTTCGCGGACGGGCTCGACTACACGGACCCGGTTTCGGTGCCCGCGGCCGGCGCCCCGGGGCAGCCCGGCAACCGCGGTCCCGGCGGCATGTTCAACGACCCCGCCATGCGGCTCCGGATGCTCCGCCGCGAGGTCTCGAACCGCCAGGGCGGCGGACCCGGCGGCGGCCGAGGCGGCCCGATGGGCGGCATGGGCGGCGGCATGACCGGCCTGCTCCTGCGGTCGCCCATGCT
>DASWYH010000557.1:0-7068 GCA_036405095.1 Gemmata sp.
AGCTGGCGAAGGTGTCCGGGGCCGTCGAGGCGCAGAAGGAGCTGACGCTCGCGCTGGCGGACCGGGTGCGGGTGCAGAGCGACCTGTTGAGCCGACGCGCCGAGGTGCCCCCGGCGGCCGAATCGCAGGCCCTTGGTCCGCAGACGTATCAGCCGCACTGCGAGCGGTGCCCCGCGTTCCTGACCGAGCCCGAGAGCGTGCGGTGCGGCGTGTGTGCCGGCTGTCGCGCTGCGGCCCCGACCCAGCGCATCGAAGGGCCGACCGTCACCGTGCTCGACGATCCGGAGGCCGACCTCCCGGCACCCTACCCGAGCGTGCCCGCCACCGCCGAGGCGATCGCGGTTTCGGAGGCCGACCCGCCGGCCGGGCGCGGGATCCACGGGGGCGACGCGGCCGGGAAGGAGGCCCGCGCGCAGGGGTATCGTGAGGCCGTGCTGCGGGCGCTGGCCGGCGGTTCGCAGCGCTCCCGGGACATCATCACGGCGACCGGCATCCCTTCGGGCAGCATGACCGAGACAATGGGGCGCGGCATTCGTGACGGGGTGTGGGCCAGGGTCGATGCCGCGGACCCGCGCTCGGCCTATCAGCTCACCGATGCCGGCCGTCAGGCGCTCGTCGGGCTGGGCTACATCGTGTCGGAGCCCCCGACGGCCCGCTCGCCCCTGCCCGAGCGCGGCCCGATCCTGAAGGCGCCCGAGGTGACCGCTCCGCCCGCTCACGAGGTGGGTGGGCCAGTTTCGAGGCCCGACGTCGAAACTGGCCCACTGCAAACGGCACAAGCGGCCGGCGAAACCTGTTCCGGTGGACCGGTACCGGACGCTCGCCCCGAAACTAGTCCGGCCGTCGAGCGGATCGACCCCACCGACGCCCAGGCCCGGGCGCGGGCGCAGGCCAAACTCATCGCGGAAGCGATCGCAGCCGCCCGGGAGCCGCTCCTGCCCGCCGAGATCGCGAACAAGGCCGGGCTGCCGGCGGAGTCGGTGCTCACGCGGCTGCGCGCGGCGAGCCACCCGCACCAGGGGCGCCCGGAGTGGTGCTACTTCGTGCGGAACCCCAACGGGACCTGGAAGCTGACCAACGCGGGCTTCGACCTGGCGCGCGAAGGAACGGAGTCATGAACGAGCGCGCCGGGTTTCTGGCGGCGATCCTGGAGAACCCCGCGGACGACGCCCCGCGGCTGGCTTACGCGGACTGGCTCCGCGAGCGGGACGACCCGTTCGACCGGCTGCACGGGCGTTTCATTGCCGCGGGCCTGGTGCTGCACCACATGCGCGAGCCCGTGGTGGGCAACGAGGGGCCGTATTACGACGCGATCCGCGACGCCTCCGAGTCCGGGCTACAGGTGCTCGGGCTCCAACTCGGTCATCTGCTCGGCTGGAAGCCCGGCGCGTGGGCCTGGGACAACGATACGGACCGCCCCGGGCGGATCGCGGCCCGGTTGATCCCGCCGAAGTCCGAGGGGCCGTCCACGGTTCGCGAGCGGCGCGCCCGCCGGCGGACCCCGGCCCCCGTGCCCGCGGTGATCTGGGAGCGGGGGTGTGTGACGGCCGCGCGGTTGAGCGCGGCGCAGTGGCTGGCGCGCGGGGGTGTCATCCTCCGGCACTGCCCGCTCGAACGGGTCGAGCTGATCGAGGTGCCGGGGCTGGAGCTGCGGGTCGTGAACGAGAGCAACTGGCGACTCGTTGGCGAACTCAGTCGGCCGCACTCACGGTGGCGGGTCGATAGCGTGGCGCTCCACCCCGTCCAGGCACCGGAACCGAGCCTCCTTTTTGAAGGTACGCCCCGTGAGGCGCTGGTGGAGCAACTGGCCGCGCTCACGGGGCAGGTCCTGACGCGGCTGCATTTTCTCGCCGGGTTCGCGTGGCCCGGCCCGCTGCCCGAAACCTTGATGAACTCAAATCCCACTGGAGCCTGACCATGCTGATCGGGATCGGGACCGCCCGCGAGCAGTGGCGCGACGCGGGCATCGAGGTGTACTTCGGGCGGATCGACGCCCAGGAGCTGCACGAGCTGGGCGAGCGGCTGTTCGACGAGGACTCGCGCGAGCGGTTCCGCGAGGACGAGCTGCGCGCCCAGGTCCGCCAGGCGGAAAACGAGGCCGACGGGCTGCGCGACGATCTGGAAGCGGCGGAGCGCGACGCGCGCCACCTTGAGCGCGAGCGGGATCAGGCGCGGAAAGAGCGTGACGAACTGCGAAAGCAGGTCGCGGAGCTGGAGCGCACGATCCGGGGGCAGACCCAAACTATTACCGAACTGGAGGGCCGTAAGCAGTGAGCGTGCAAATCATCGAGTGCGAGCGGCACGTGGTACAGGTGGAGATGACGCCTGACGATCCGGGTTACATCAATCGCACCCTGAAACTATCCCTTCTCTCGGGGCCGCCACTGACGGACGAGCAGTGGGGGCGGGTGCAAGAGGCGGTGGTGCGCCAGTTGATCGGCGCGGGATGCCGTGTTCACCGTGTGACACCAGCTCGCGACATCCCGCCCGAGTAACCTGTTCCCCACATCCCGTTCACCCCGCAGAGCCGGGCACCCTTCGCGGTGCGCCGGCTCGCTGGCGTTACAGTGCGCACCGTTCGGAACGGTGCGCGCACTGTTTGTGCGCACCAAAAGACAGCCCAGGAGAGGGGGCTATAGAGGGGACTGTATCTGTACCTACTACTCACTTACTTAAAGAGAGAGATTAATAGGTACAGATACTCCCCAAGAGGGCGGGGTGCCCCGGGTGTTCCCGCGCGGGTAGAGTCACGTCATGGCGAAGGCGAAGGCTAAAGCGACACGCAAACCGACACCTAAAAAAGACTGGCGGGTGACGTTCCTGGAAGCGCTCGCCGACACGGGTAGCGTCGTGCGCGCGGCCAGGGCCGCAAAGGTCCATCGGTCAACGGCTTACGACCACCGCGAGACGGACACCGGGTTCCGCGATGCCTGGAAGGAGGCCGAGCGCATCAGTGTCGAGAACATGGAAGCCGAGGCCCGGCGGCGCGCGGTCGAAGGCACACTCAAGCCCGTGTTCCAGGGTGGCAAGAAGGTGGGTGAGGTGCGTGAATACTCTGACACTCTGTTGATATTTCTCCTGAAGGCGCACGATCCGAAGTACCGGGACAAGCAGCAGATCGAGCACAGCGGCGGCACCACCCAGACGCACATCTACCTGCCGCAGAAGGACCCGCCGGATGGTGGCGCCAGCAAGCCCGCCTGAGCGGATCGAGGTGCGGCCCCAGCGCGGCCCCCAGGAGCTGTTCGCGCGGTGCTCGGCCGACGTGGCCGTGTACGGCGGCGCGGCGGGCGGGGGCAAGTCCTGGGCGCTGCTCCTGGAGCCGCTGTATCACGTCGCGAACCCGGCGTTCGGCTGCACGATCTTCCGCCGCACGTACCCGATGGTCACGGCCCAGGGCGGGCTGTGGCAGGAGAGCGCGAAGCTGTACGGCGCGCTGGGCGCGGCGCCGACGGCGAACGACCTGCGGTGGAAGTTCCCGAGCGGGGCCGAGGTGAAGTTCGCGCACCTCCAGCACGAGGCGACGGTGCTGGGCTACCAGGGCGCGCAGATCCCGCTGATCGGGTTCGACGAGCTGACCCACTTCACGGAGTACCAGTTCAACTACATGCTGAGCCGCAACCGCTCCACGTGCGGGGTGCGGCCGTACATGCGCGCGACCACGAACCCGGACGCGGCGTCGTGGGTGGCGCGGTGGATCGAGTGGTGGATCGACCCGTCCACGGGGCTGCCGATCCCCGAGCGGGGCGGGCGGGTGCGGTGGTTCGTGCGCGACGGCGAGACGCTCCGGTGGGCGGACTCGCCGGAGCAGCTGCGGAAGGAGTACCCCCAGGCCGGCGACCCGCTGAGCTTCACCTTCGTGCCCGCGAGCCTCGACGACAACAAGGTGCTGTTGGCCGCCGACCCGCGCTACCGGGCGGCGCTGATGGCGCTGCCGCGGGTGGAGCGCGAGCGGCTGCTCCGCGGGAACTGGCTCGTCAGCGCCGCCGTCGGCCGGTGGCCCGCGGAGTACTTCGGCCGGCACCTGTGGTTCAACGACTGGCCGCTCGAAGAGGACCGCACGATCTGCGTGATCGCGTGGGACCCGAACCAGGGCACCGACTCGAAGTACGGCGACTTCAGCGCGTTCACGGTGCTGATCCGCGACGGGCAGGGGCGACTGTACGCCGACGCCCACGGGAGCCAGAGCTGGCCCGTCGAGGAGGCCATTGATCAGGGGCTGGAACTGTGTCGCATCTGGGCCCCGGACGGGTTCGCGATCGAAGGGAACGCCTTCCAGAAGCTCCTCAAGCCGATGGTGCTGAAGCGGGCTCGCGAGCTCGGTGTCCCGCCGCCGGTCAAGCTCATCGACAACCGGGTGAAGAAGGAGCTGCGGATCCAGCGGCTCGGACCGCACCTGGAGAACAAGTCGATCCGGCTCAAGGGCGGCTCGACAGGCGCGCGGCAGCTCGCCGAGCAGCTCATGACGTTCCCCAACGGCGACCACGACGACTTCCCCGACTCGCTCGAGATGGCGCTGCGGACGATGATAGCCCTGTGGAACGATGGGATGGGTAAGCAGCCCAGGAGGAAGTGATGAAGAAGTTTCGTAAGAAGCCGGTGGTGATCGAGGCAATGCAGTGGAACGGCCCCTAGGACAACGACGCGCTCCGCGCGTTCGCGGGCCATTGGGCGGCCGTTTCTTCGACGGTGTACATCACCACCCGCGAAGGCGGCATGCAGGTGACCGCCGGCGACTGGATCATCAAGGGTATTGCCGGCGAGTTCTATCCGTGCAAACCAGAGATCTTCGCAGCGACGTACGACCCGGCTTAATCGTCCCGGCGCCCGCGCCGCGGCTACTTTCGGGGCATGGGCAAGACCACCCCGAAGCCGGTGCGGGCGCCCGCACCCCCGAAACCCACCGCGAAGGCCCGCAAGCTCGCGCGCGAGCTGCAGGAGGCCCAGCTCGAGGCGCAGCTGATCCGCACCCGCCAGGGGCTGCGCCGGCTGAAGGAGAGCGCGGCCCTCGACTACGACTGGGTCGGGCCGTGGTCGGAGCTGCTCCGGCAGCGCACCGAGGAGCCCGGCTGGGCGCCCATCGGCTCCCTCAGCGCCCGGGGCAAGGGCGCGCAGTTCCCCTTCTACCAGACCGAGCAGGAGCTCGCGGTGATCCGCGACCTGAGCCGCATCGTGGCCGGGACCAACGGCAACGCGATCGGGCTCCTGCGCGGGTACACCGCGTTCGCCATCGGCACCGGGTTCAAGACCAAGGTGAGTGCCCGGCCCGGGGCCGACCCGGGCGCGGCGAAGGGCGCCGTCGGGCGCGTCACCGCCTGGCTCGACGGGTGGGAGCGGCTCAACAACTGGGGCGAGCGCCAGCAGGAGCTGTTCCGGCGCACCGAGCGGGACGGCGACGGCGCCCTCCGGCTGTTCCCGGACAACGGCGCCCTCAAGGTCCGGTTCGTGTGGCCCGAGCAGATCACCCAGCCGCCCGGCTCGACGTTCGAGGAGTACGGGTTCGGGATCCGGTGGGCGCGGCTCCCGGACGCGGACGACGGCGAGGGCGACTACGACCCGGAGTGCATCGACAGTGTGTACGTGGCGCACGCCCGCGACCCGGGCCGGGGCGACCACGTCAGCGGCGAAGATATCGTGCTGTTCCAGCCCGAGTGCGACACCGGGGTCAAGCGCCGGCTCCCGCTGTTCAGCTTCCAGACCCGGGAGGCGCTCGACACCGCGGGCCGGCTCACCCGCAACCTGGGCGAGGGCAGCGCCGTGCGCGCGGCCATCGCGTACATGCGCCAGCACGCGACCGCCGACGAGAGCGAGGTGGAGGCGTTCCGCGACGCCGAGGCCGACTTCCGCGAGACCCGCCGCACCGAGCGCGACACCTACACCCCGGTCACCAAGGACTACCCCGGGATGGTCGTGGACATCCCCGAGGGCCTCGCACACGTCCCGCCGCCCGTCAATTCCGACACAGCCGCCGCCAGCGCCGTTGTGGACCTGCTGCTCCGCAGTGCGTCGGCCCGCATCAACGCCCCCGAGTGGCTCGCCAGCTCCAACGCCGCCAACATGGGCGCGTACACCAGCTCGCTCGTCGCCGAGAGCCCGTTCGTGAAGGGCATCGTGTCCGTGCAGGGGTACTACCGCGCGCGCCTCTTGCGCGTCGTGGAGCGCGCGCTCGAGCTGGCCGCCGCGTCCGGGCTGATCCGGCCCGGAGACCTGGAGCTGGTCGCGGTGGACCTCGTGCCGCCCAGCCCCGAGGCGCGCGACAAGGACAAGGAGTCGCAGCGCGCCAAGACCGAAATCGAACTCGGCGTGGACAGCCGGCAGCGGTACTGCGAGAGCCAGGACCGCGACTACGAGCGGGTCCAGCGCGAGAACAAGGAGTGGGCCGAGCAGAACCCGCCCCAGCAGCCCCCGCCCGGTGGCGCCCCCGGTCCGGTGCAGGCGCCCGCACCCCCCGCGCCGCCGAACGCGCCCGAGGTGCCGGCGCTGGAGTCGCTCCTGGAGAGCGAGGAGCCGCGGCTCACCGGCGACCAGTACCTCGAGCTGCTCGAAAGCGGGCACGTGCTGCTCGAAGCGGGCTCCAATCTGGTGCCGAAGAAGATCACCGTCACGAAGGCGAACGGGACGACCTACCAGAAGACGGTCATGGTCAAGCCCGCCCAGGCGAAGCCCGACCCGAAGAAGGCCAAAGCGGACGCGAAGGGCGCCGCCGCCAAGGCCATCGGCGACGCCTACGCCGACCCCGCAAACACGGACCTCGGCGCCCTGGCCGCGCACCTGAAGAACCTGACCGTGGGCGAGCTGGCCTCGCTCAAGAAGCAATCGGGGCTCAAGGGTGGCAAGACCAAGCAGGAGCTGATCGACAAGATCACCGCGCACCTCCAGGACAAAGCGACCCCGAAGCCGCCCTCTCCTCCGCCCCCTCCGCCGCCGCCCACCAAGGCCGACCTGAAGGCCGCCGCGAAACAGGCCGTGAGCGATGCGTTCGCGAACCCGGCCGCGCCGGTCGATCTGAACCGCTTCCCCGACCTACTCAAACAGCTCACGGTCCCGGAACTGAAGGCACTCGGGCAG